>JALZVZ010000104.1 GCA_023299945.1 Altererythrobacter sp.
CAGCCGACCGTTTCCGCTTCGACTTTTCGCACCCCAAACCATTGAGTGCTGCAGATATTGCTGCGATCGAGGCGGAAGTGAACGCGGAAATCCGCGCCAATGAGGCGGTGACGACAGGTCTAATGAGCCCTGATGAAGCGGTGGAGGCCGGCGCGCTCGCTCTGTTTGGTGAGAAATATGGCGATGAGGTTCGAGTGCTGTCTATGGGGCGGCGCAGCGATGATGGCCGCAGTTATTCCGTAGAATTGTGCGGCGGCACCCACGTTAATGCGACTGGTGATATTGGCATCTTCCGGATCGTCTCGGAAAGCGCGGTTAGCTCCGGTGTCCGGCGCATCGAAGCGCTGACAGGAGAGGCGGCGCGCCAATGGCTGATCACACGCGAAGAAGCGCTCAAATCAGCCGCCAGTGCAATTCGGGCGGCACCCGAAGACGTGCCTGCGCGGGTCACTGCCTTGTTGGATGATCGCAAGCGGTTAGAAAGAGAATTGGCTGAGGCAACGAAAGCTCTTGCGCTTGCGGGCGCCGGTGGCGGCGGTGCAGAAGGTGGCGTGCAAGCGGATGAAGACATCGGCGGCGTTGCCTTTAGCGGGCAAGTGATCGAAGGGCTCAGCCCCAAAGACCTTCGTCCGCTGCTTGATGAAGCAAAGCAGCGCATGGGTTCAGGCGTCGCGGCAATCTGTGCAGTGAACGATGGGAAAGCGTCCTTCGCAGCAGCAGTAACTGATGATCTAACAGAGCGTTTCAGCGCAGTCGATCTGGTGCGCGTTGGCGTAGAAGCACTGGGCGGTAAGGGCGGCGGCGGCAGGCCTGATATGGCGCAAGGCGGCGGCCCTGATGGCAGCAAGGGTGAGGAAGCCTTGGCGGCAGTGCGCGCTGTGCTCAGCTGATTAAAGACGCGCTAGCTATCCACATTGCTGGTGCGTAATTTGGGGCGGTAATCCATATCGCCGTCGCGCTCGATCTTCTTGCGGAAATGGTCGCGCTTTTCGTGAATGGAGGCGATCACTGGCCCCATCGCGACGCCAATATCGACCAGTACAGCCTCTGATAATTGCAGCGAGCTTTCCAATGTCTCGGGCACAGCATGACTGACGCCAGCGCGGTACAGTTCAGCCGCATGGCTTGAATCGCGTGCACGGGCAACGATCAGCAAATCGGGATAGGCTTTGCGCAGCTTGGTGGTCAGGCGCTGCGCCAAAATGGGTTCATCCATGGTGAGGACAACTGCAGGGGATCGCTCCACGCCAAGCCGCGACAAAGCATCGCCGCGCGCCGCATCGCCAAACACAGCCCGGTAGCCATCGCGTTTCGCCCGCTCAATCAAATCTGCATCGGAATCAAGGGCCACATAGGGCTTGTCATGCGCGTCAAGCATTTGCGCAATCAAACGACCCACGCGTCCGGCGCCGATGATGATGACATGCGGGGTGCTGGGATCTTCGGGCGGCATTTCAGGAATAGGTTCAACGCGCCGCGCAATCATACGGCCCAATCCGGCGAGCATAGGCGTAACGGTTAGGCCAATAGCCGTAACGATTTGCCAGAATTGCGCGGTGCCGGGCTGGATCAACATGGCCGACGACGCAGCTGCCAGCACGATCAGCGTTGTTTCCGACGGGCTCGCCATCAGAGTGCCGGTCTCTGCCGCTGTACTACGGCGCGCGCCCATCATGCGCAGCAACATGCCAGTGACGACCGATTTGAAGACAAGCACACCGACAACTGCGAGCGCGATCTTGCCCAGATTTTCCCAGATTGTCGTGAGATCGATGCTCATCCCAACGGTGATGAGGAAGATACCGAGCGCGAGGCCCTTAAAGGGTTCCATAATGCTCTCAACTTCGCCGTGATACTCAGTTTCTGCAATCAGCAGGCCGGCAATGAGAGCGCCCACGATTGGCGATAGGCCGACAGCGGCAGTGGCGAGACTAGCGCCGATGACGACCAGCATAGACGCAGCGAGGAACAATTCGGGGCTTTTGGTGCGCGCCGCTTGCGCAAACAGGCGCGGCAGGGCGATCCGGCCAAAAATGAGCAGAGCGGCAACCACCAACCCGCCTTTCCACAAGGTGTCGACCACTCCGTCTAGCCCATCAGCCTGAGCATAAGGGGCCATCGCGCCGAGGATGAAGACGATCGGGACGATCATAATGTCCTCGAACAAAAGCATCGAGAGCGCGGCGCGCCCCACAGGGCTGGTTGTACCCGATATTGGCAGAACAATAGCGGTGCTTGAGAAAGCTAAGGCGAAGCCGAGCGCAAGCGCACCGGTCCAATATTGGCCCATCATTGAAAGAGCCATCGCGAGCGAGCCGCCGATAATCAGCAGTTCCAACGCACCAAGGCCAAAGACCAGTCGCCTCATTTGCCACAAGCGGTTAAACGACAGCTCTAGTCCAATGGTAAACAGCAACAGGATAATCCCGAAGGAAGCAAAAGGTTCAAGTCCTTCTGGGTCGGATATGGTGACGTAAGAGAGCCACGGATGCTCATAGACCAATTTGCCAAGGCCAAAGGGCCCCACTGCAATGCCGATCAGGATAAAACCGATCACGGGCGTTATTCGAAAACGCGTAAATACAGGAATGACAATTCCGGCTGCGCCCAAAATCACCAGCGCATCTGAAAGGATGGGGGAAGGGGCGAGATCACCGGCCATGATTAGTCGTTAAGCTGCTCAGGCCAAACTGTCACGCGCCGCGAATGCTTATGTTGCGAACAAGCGAATACGCACAAAAAAGGGGCAGCCAAAATCTAGGCCGCCCCTTCTTGAAATTTGCGCGAAAACACTCGCGCAGCTTTAGCTTACGCTGATTTGTTCATTTCTGTTTCGAGATTCGTGACAATCGATTCGAAGAACTGCTCGGTCGTCTGCCAGCTTTGGTCGGGACCGATCAGCAGCGCCAAATCCTTGGTCATGCTGCCGCTTTCAACCGTTTCAATGCAAACCCGCTCAAGCGTTTGAGCGAATTCCACCACTTCGGGTGTTTCATCGAATTTGCCGCGATACATCAGGCCGCGCGTCCAAGCGAAGATTGATGCGATCGGGTTGGTTGAGGTCGCTTTGCCTTGCTGGTGCTGGCGATAGTGGCGCGTCACAGTGCCGTGAGCCGCTTCGGCCTCAACACAATCGCCCGTGGGTGTCATCAAAACTGACGTCATGAGGCCGAGTGAGCCAAAGCCTTGCGCCACGGTGTCCGACTGAACGTCGCCGTCATAGTTTTTACACGCCCAAACAAACTTGCCGCTCCATTTCAGGGCCGATGCAACCATGTCATCGATCAAGCGATGTTCGTAAATAATGCCGGCTTCTTCGAATTTTTCGGCGAATTCTGCATCAAATACTTCTTGGAACAGATCTTTGAAGCGGCCGTCATAGGCTTTCATGATCGTGTTTTTGGTCGACAGATAGACCGGCCATTTGCGGTCGAGACCGTAGTTCATCGACGCGCGCGCAAAGTCGCGGATCGAATCATCAAGGTTGTACATTGCCATAGCGACGCCGGACGATTGGAATTCAAACACGTCGAGGTCGATATTCTTGCCGTCTGCGCCTTCGAACACGAGGCGAAGTTTACCAGCGCCAGGGATCAGAGTGTCGGTCGCACGGTATTGGTCACCAAAAGCGTGGCGGCCAACAACAATCGGGTCTGTCCAACCTGGTACAAGGCGCGGAACATTGTCGATTACGATAGGTTCGCGGAACACAACTCCGCCGAGGATGTTGCGGATCGTGCCATTGGGCGAGCGCCACATTTTCTTGAGGCCAAATTCCTCAACGCGGTCTTCGTCAGGAGTGATCGTTGCGCATTTAACGCCGACGCCATGTTCCTTGATCGCATTGGCTGCATCGATCGTGATTTGATCGTCTGTTTCGTCACGCTTCTCAATTGAGAGGTCGTAATATTTCAGATCAATATCAAGATAAGGCACGATCAGCCGTTCGCGGATCCACTGCCAAATGATTCGTGTCATCTCGTCGCCGTCGAGTTCGACGACCGGGTTCTTCACCTGGATTTTTTGCATAATAGCCCTGTTGTTTAAATGCCGGGAGGAAAGGTTCTCGCGCGCCTTAGCATAGGGGCGCAACTGTGCAAGTTCGCGAAAGTGCGAAGTTTCGAATTCGGACGCTTAAGAAGAACCGATGGTGGGCGTAGAGAGAGTTGAACTCCCGGCCCCTACAATGTCAATGTAGTGCTCTACCACTGAGCTATACGCCCACACCGTCGGTTATCGTGCTGAATAATTGTCAGCGGATGCGCCCTTTAACTTGGCGACTGCAAGGGTGCAAGGCCCGTGGACGCGCAGGGGCGGGTTATTTTGCCTTAACGCTGAAAGTTTGCTTCGAGCTTTTCTTCAAAAACGCGTTCAACTTCGAGCACTAAGTCACGCAAGTGGAAGGGTTTTGATAGAACTTTCGCAGCAGGCTGTTCCTTGCTGGCGCGCAGGGTAACGGCCGCAAAACCGGTAATAAACATCACCTTAGTGGTGGGTGAAACATCTGCGCAGCGCTGAGCCAATTCGATCCCATCCATCTCTGGCATGACGATGTCAGACAAGAGGAGATCAAAATGTTCGCTTTCCAACAAAGGCACAGCTTCTGTGCCGCGATCAACCGTGACAACCGCATATCCGGCC
>JALZVZ010000105.1 GCA_023299945.1 Altererythrobacter sp.
AATATGAACACCAAGACGAAAGCCTAAACCCATGGATGCAGCAAATATCATTATCCCTCACTTGCCATGGATTATCGGCGGCGCGCTGGCGATCGGTGCGGCGGGCACATTTGGCTGGATCCATACGACGCGGCTAAAGATCAAGCATGGCTATCCTTTGGAGGGCATGTGGGGCCAATCTTTGAAGCCATCAAATGGCGGTCAAACCGCTGAGCGCGTCCGTCTGCTCACCCAAGAAAACGCTGAATTGCGCGCGGAATTGGGCTCAGTGAAAGACCGCATGGCCAATGTGGAACGCATCGTGACAGACAGCGGCTATCACCTCACCAGCGAGATTGAGAGCCTGCGACTTGAGACCAAAACTGAGGAGCGCGGCTAATGCTTGGTTATGCCATCGTTGCTGTGGTCGCGATTGTCATCTGGCAATCCGTTCAAAAGCATAAGCAAAAGACTGTGCAGAACCACGATATTGATGCTGCCCAAAACCAAGCATTGTATGAGGCAGAGCAAGAACGCGACGAATTGCGCGAGCGGGTCAAAGTGCTCGAACGCATTGTCACCGACAGCAACACGCCCAGCGCCAAAAAGGTTCAAAAGCTGTCAGACGAAATCGAACAATTGCGCGATGACAAAAAATAGCATCAGCTTGAAGGGATAGGGACATGTTGGAACCGATTATCACAAGCACAGGGATCATTGCCGTTGCGGCCTTGGTGGGCCTCACGATTGTTGTGTTGGCGCTGCTACGCGCATGGCAGGATTATCTGGAGCTCAAACGCCGCGAGATGGATGGGAATAATGGCGTAAGCGGCCCTGACACGGGCTCCAAAATGGGCGCGGCCCGCATTGAGATGTCGGACCTGAAGGAACGCATTCGCAAGCTTGAGGCCATCGCAAACGGGGTGGACCTCTAGGCGCAAACTGCTAGGCGATGCCGATGCGATCTTTAAATGACATTGCCGAAGAATATGACTTCCTCGAAGGGGACGAACGCTACCGCTTGTTGATTGAGCTGGGCCGCGAGCTGGACGATATGCCAAACGCACTGAAAACCGATGCAACATTGGTGCGCGGTTGTTCTGCCAGCGTATGGGTCTATCCCACCGAAGCCAGCGAGACTTTGCACTTCCTCGCCGATAGCAATGCCGCGATTACCAAGGGTATCGTCGCGCTGGTTATTGCCGCAGTGCAAGACAAGCCCGCCAACGAAGTCGCAGCCATGGATGTGACCGCCGCGCTTGATCCGTTTGATTTGAAGAACCAGCTGTCTTCCAATCGCACTCAGGGCGTGCCCAATATGATCGCTTTGGTGAAGGAACATGCCGCACGGATTGCAGCGGCATAGAGCCGCGCAAAGCCCATGCGCCCCGTCTATCTTACCATCGGTATATTGAGCGTGGCACTGGGCGCGATTGGCGCGTTTCTGCCTCTGCTGCCAACGGTTCCGTTCCTTCTGCTTGCCGTGTTCTGCTTTGCGCGCAGCAATAAGGAATGGGAGCAGCGGATATTGGACCACCCGACATGGGGGCCGCAGGTGCGCGATTGGCAAGAACGCCGCGCGATCTCGCGCCGGTCGAAGATTATCGCGATTGTGACATTGGTCGCCGGTGCAGTGTTTAGCTGGCTGACGGTGGGCGCGCCTTGGGCCTATGCCTCATTGGCGGTCGTGGCGATCTCAGGCAGCTGGATCGCAACGCGTAACGAGTAATTGGGCGCGCCCTAAGCTCCGGCGCTATCCCGAACGACAGCAATACCCGCCTCGCGTTGACGTTTGAGTTCCGCCTTTAACTTCGCCGGATCTTCGGCATAGACAAAGCTGAAAGACACGCCGCCTTCTTTGCCCACGGTGGCATGATGCAGCTTATGGGCTTGCACCAAACGCTTGGCATAGCCGGACTTTGGTACAAATTTGAAATAGCGCTGATGCACCAGCCCATCATGGATCACGGTGTAGATGATCCCATACGCCATGATGCCAATCCCGATAAATGTCGCAGGCCACCATGCAGCTGAGCCCAGCACCCAATCGCTGCCCAACGCAAACATCGAAATGCTCATCGCGGCACCGACAATGGCATATAGGTCGTTCTTCTCAAGCGCGTTATCATGGGCCTCATGATGGTCCTTGTGCCATCCCCATCCCCAACCATGCATAATGTACTTATGGCTCGCCCAGGCGACCCATTCCATCCCAGCAATGCTGGCAAGTATGATCAAACAGGCGAGTAGAAAATCGGTCATCACAGCCCATATAGGGAGTTAGTCTTCAGGAAAAAAGAACTCTCGCATATGATCGCCGATCCGCGCCGGGCGCAGGGTCTTGGCATCAATGCAGCACCATGATGATTGCACCTCGGCCAGAACGTCTTCGCCGCGAGAAATAACGGTGCGGTAAAATGCCCGCGCGCCCTGATATCGTTCCAGCACGGTTTGCGCCATTATATCATCGTCGATGAAGGCCGGCTTGCGGTAGGTAATCTCATGTTTCAGCGCGACCCAAGCCTTGCTTGCCACTTCATCAGCAGGCGCCAGCTTGTTCCAGTGGGCCAGAACCGCATCCTGCACCCAGTTCAAATAGCGCGAATTGTTCACATGCCCCATGAAATCAATATCATCGGGCAGGATCTGGATAGGAAAGTCGAACGGTAGAGCGGTTTTTACTGACATGGGTGTAAGTTATCGCAATTGCGAAGGAAGGGAAAGGGCGAATTCGCGATCTTTGTGTCTGTTTATAAAGCCCCATACAGCTCGTCACCGCGTTCATCTGAAAGCCATCTATGTCGCAAAGTGCGACACAATTCGACCAGACGCGACACACAAAGCCTCTCAACCATGCCATAACTTGTTCATCGGAATAGCCCGATAGATGAACGAGAAAGGGAATATCATGAAGAAGCCACTTTTTATCGCAATACCTTTGGCGCTTAGTGCGGGGCTTATGTTGGCCACTCCTGCCAGCGCTGCCGATTGGAACAAAGGCAACAATATAAAAGTCGAGCTGCGCCAGCTTGATCGGCAAATCAACTATTTGCCAGGGCTGTCCCATCGCGAAGAAGCGCAATTGGAACGCCGGGTCGACAATGCGCAAGCACTGCTCCGCCGCTATAGCCGCAACGGGCTGAGCCGAGTTGAGAGGCAAACATTGAACAATCGCATCACAGCGATCAAGGCGGATATGCGCAAGCAATCGCGTGATCGCAATCAAAGTCGCCGCTAATGCAAAAAATATCCAAGCTGCGAATTAGATTACCCTTCGCCTTGTAAGACGGGGTCGGTCAGACTAGCTCAAATACATGACTTACCGACCCCGCACATTATACGAAAAAATTTGGGACGATCACGTGGTGGAAACCCGCGATGATGGCACAGCGCTGGTCTATATAGATCGGCATTTAGTGCATGAAGTGACCAGCCCACAAGCGTTTGAATCGCTTCGCAATCAAGGACGCCCTGTGCGGCGCCCCGAACTGACGCTTGCCGTACCAGATCACAATCTGCCTACGACCGCTCGGCTGGATGAAAGGGGTGCACGCATCCCCATCGCCGACCCGCAATCAGCGGCGCAATTGGCGGCTTTGGAGAAAAACGCGCCGGAATTCGGCATCCAATATATCGACGCCTCTGACGTCAACCAAGGCATCGTCCATGTGGTTGGGCCGGAACAAGGCTTTTCCCTGCCCGGTGCCACCATCGTCTGCGGCGATTCGCATACGGCCAGTCATGGCGGGCTTGGCGCGCTGGCGTTCGGCATTGGCACGAGCGAGGTTGAGCATGTGCTCGCCACACAAACGCTGCTGCTGCGCCGCTCCAAGAGCATGGAAATCAACGTAACCGGCGCGCTAGGCGCGGGCATCACGGCCAAGGATTTGATCCTCCACATTATCGGCCAAATCGGCGCGGCCGGCGGCACGGGCTATGTCATCGAATATCGCGGGCCGGTGTTCGAGGCTATGAGCGTCGAAGAACGCCTGACCGTGTGCAATATGAGCATTGAGGCTGGCGCGCGCGCAGGCTTGATTGCGCCGGATGAAACCGTGTTCCGCTACCTCAAAAATCGTCCAATGGCCCCTGCGGGCGCGGCATGGGATGCAGCGCTGGCCTATTGGAAAACGCTCACCTCAGATGCAGGCGCGCAGTTCGATAAGTCCGTCACCATCGATGCCAGCACGGTAGAGCCAACCGTCACTTGGGGCACCAGTCCTGAAGATGTCGTCGCTATCGGAGGCAACGTCCCTGCCCCTGCCAGTTTTGCCGACCCATCCAAACAAGAGGCTGCGCAAAAGAGCCTTGACTATATGGGGCTGGAGGCCGGACAAAGGATCGACGAGATCGCGATTGAAAACGTCTTCATTGGATCATGCACCAATAGCCGCATCGAAGATTTGCGCGCTGCCGCCGACATCCTCAAAGGCCGCAAGATCGCGGGCAATGTTCGCTGGGCCATCATTGTGCCAGGATCGGGCCTTGTAAAAGCCATGGCTGAGGATGAAGGCCTGCATACAATCTTTACCGATGCGGGCTTTGAATGGCGCGAGCCT
This sequence comes from Altererythrobacter sp., assembly GCA_023299945.1. Lineage (GTDB taxonomy): Bacteria > Pseudomonadota > Alphaproteobacteria > Sphingomonadales > Sphingomonadaceae > Erythrobacter. Next base: position 4,539 of record JALZVZ010000105.1, read on the forward strand.
GGCTGTTCGGCATGTCTGGGCATGAACCCAGATAAAGTGCCCGCCGGTGAACGCTGCGCATCCACATCCAACCGCAATTTTGTGGGTCGCCAAGGACCGGGCGCACGCACGCATCTGGTCTCACCCGCCATGGCCGCCGCCGCCGCTGTCGCTGGCCATTTAACCGATGTGCGCGAGCTGGATTAATGCTGGCCAGCTGTCACTGCGGCGCCGTTCGTGTTGAGATCAGTCACCTGCCCGAATACATCAACGTATGCGATTGCACTCTATGCGCCAAATCAGGCGGCGCGTGGGGTTATTTCGAGAGTGCAGAAGTCAAAGTCACTGGCCTCACCAATGGGTATCGCAGGACTGATTATGAAAAACCTGCCGTTGAGATACAGTTTTGTCTGGACTGCGGCGCGACGACCCATTGGGTTCTCACGCAGCTGCATGAAGGCGATCAAGTTGGCGTGAATATGCGCCTTTTCAAACCATCAGAAATTGCAGGGATAGAAGCCCGCAGCTTGGATGGCCGCAATTGGACCGGCGAAACCGCTGCCGCCCATCGGCGTTCACCTGGTAAGCTGGGCGATGATATATTTCTCTGAACGACTGATCCTCCACGCTCCCACTTGCCAATCCCATTTTCGCTCCCCATGAGTTATATATGACCAAACAAAAACCTGAGAAGAAAGGCGGCAAAGCTGCCTTAGGAGCCGCAGCGATCGGTTCGGCTGCGATTGCCGCCGCGCTGCTTTACGCCTCAAGCCGTAAGAAGAAGAGCAAGCCTGCGTCCTCCAAAACACCTATGCCGCCATCGGGCGAGAACCCGGAGACGGATTGAGATGCAAGCAGTTAAATCGATCGAGGGCAAAGCCTATCCCTTTGGCGCGAAAAACATCGACACCGATGTGATTATTTCGGCCGAATGGCTCAAGACAATCAGCCGCGAGGGGTTGGGCGAAGGCGCGTTTGAAAGCCTGCGCGCTGGCGGTGACAGTGTGTTTGACGATCCACAATATGCCGGTGCGCCAATCTTAATTGCTGGTGACAATTTTGGCTGCGGCTCCAGCCGCGAACATGCCGCATGGGCATTGCTGGATATGGGCATCACCGCTGTAATCGCGCCCAGCTTTTCCGACATATTTTCTGGCAATGCGTTCAAGAACGGCATCATCACAGTCGTCTTACCGCAGGAGCACATCGACCGCTTGATAGAGGTCGCACAAGACAATCCCATTCACGTCGATCTGGAAAACCAAGTCGTCACAACTCCGTTTCAAGACCGCTTCACTTTCGACATTGACCCATTCCGCAAACATTGCTTGATGCACGGACTGGATGAAGTTGGCCTAACATTAGAACGCGATGAGCACATCGCATCCCACGAAACACAGCGCGCTGAAAAACTGTCTTGGATGACAGCAGGCACACAAACCCAATCGGAGAGACACGCATGAAGGCTTTACGCACGCACGCAGTGGGCGGCCCAGAGACGCTGACCTTAGACGAAATTGACGTGCCCACGCCCGGCAAGGGACAAGTGCTGGTCGATGTAAAAGCCTGCGCTATCAATTTTCCCGACACATTGATGATCCGCGATCTTTATCAGTTTAAGCCCGAGCGCCCCTACTCCCCCGGCGGCGAGCTGGCGGGCGTGATCGAGGCGATAGGCGAAGGCGTTGAAGGCTACAGCATCGGCGACAAAGTCATGGCGGCGATCGGCAATGGCGGCCTGGTTGAAAAAGTCGTCGTGCCCGCTGACCGCATGTTCCCCGTGCCAGACGGCATTGCGCTAGAAAAGGCGGCATCCTTGCTGCTCACTTACGGAACCTCCATCCACGGACTGAAAGATCGCGGCCATATCAAGGCAGGCGACACGGTGCTGATACTGGGCGCGGCGGGCGGCGTTGGCCTGTCTGCGGTTGAGCTGGCCAAAGCCTATGGCGCTCGCGTGGTCGCTGCTGTCTCCACCGAGGCAAAGGGTGAAATTGCCCGCAATGCTGGCGCAGATGAAGTGGTAATCTATCCCCGCGGTGAAATGGACAAGCCAGCGTCGAAAGAACTTGCAGGAGCGTTTAAAGCCGCCTGCGGGCCAGAGGGCGCAAACATCGTCTATGACATTGTCGGCGGCCAATATTCAGAGCCTGCGCTGCGTTCAATTGCATGGGAAGGCAAATTCCTCGTCGTCGGTTTTCCCGCTGGCATCGCCAAAATGCCGCTCAATCTAACACTGCTGAAATCCTGCGATATTGCGGGCGTATTCTGGGGCGCATTCACCGCGCGCGAACCGGTGAAATTCCGCGAGCAAGTGGCCGAATTGTTCGCCCTGATGAAAGACGGCAAGATCGATCCGCTGGTCTCGGAAACTTATCCGCTGGCACGCGGCGGCGAAGCCATCGCCAAGCTGGAAAGCCGCGAGGCAGTTGGCAAGCTCGTCGTGACGATGGATTAACGGGCCAGCCCTTGCCGATACGCAGCGCTGTCCCTATTTCAGCACAAGAACAATTTCCTCTGAGGAACAATAATGACCGATTTTTCTGACCGCCAGCGCGCTGAAGAAGCCAAATTTGCCATGGATGAAGAAACCGCCTTCAAACTGGCGGCGCGGCGAAACCGCCTGATGGGTGAATGGGCTGCGGGCCTGATGAGCCTGACCGACGAAGAAACCGATGGCTATAAAAAAGCTGTCGTCCAAGCCGATTTCGAAGAGGCTGGCGACGAGGATGTGATCCGCAAGCTACTCGGCGATTTGACCGCGGCAGAATGCGACGTTTCAGAAGACGATATCCGCACGATGCTCGCTGAGAAAACAGTCGAGGCCAAGCGCCAACTCATGAGCGATAGCTGATAC
>JALZVZ010000106.1 GCA_023299945.1 Altererythrobacter sp.
CCGACAAACAAAGGTTTGACCATGCGCACTTCATCCCAGCCTAAATTGGCGATTGCTTTGCCGCTCGTATCGGACACACTCATACCTGTCATCAGAGCAATGGTGAACGGGCTGACCACAAGTGGCTTGCCAAATTCAGTGTCTTTCGAAAGCTCATAATCGAAATGCGCTGGATGCGTATTCATCGTCAGCAGAGTGAACCAGACATTGTCAGCGTCCGTGATCGTGCGTCCGGGACGATGTTCATAAACATGCCCTTCCACGAAATCTTCGAAATAGCGGCCCTGAACCTCGCGAAAGCGACCAGGAGCCACTTCGATTACACCATCACGCATCACCAATTCCTTCTTTTCGCGCCAGTACTGCGCGGTATTTTTTGACCAAGGGAGCCTCTAACATTTGCCCCTTGTAACGGATCGCTTTTTCGCCTGCTTCGTCATACGCGCGCAGAGCGGCAGCGGCGGCATTGACGGCCTCTTCCCCCGGTTCAAACGCCTCTTCAATCGCAGCGATTTGGCGCGGATGGATCGCGGCCTTGGCGTCAAATCCTATGCTCTCAGCGCGGCGGCATTCGTCAGCCAACCCATGTTCGTCATCCAATTTGACAAAGGGCACATCAATCGCGGGCAATTTGTGTTCAGAGCACGCAAAGATAAACTGCTGGCGCGCTGTGAGCAAAGGCTCCCAAGCAAGATCGACGCCCAGCTCGCCGGAAAAGTCGGCCCCGCCAAACATCATTGCAGCATTGCCATGAGCACCTGCGATTTCATGCGCATGGCGCAAGCCTTTAGGTGTTTCGATAAGCGGTATAAGTCCGGGGCATTTTGCGCCCAAAGCCTTGGCCACCACCTCAACCTCAACCGCGCTTTCCACCATCGGCAAAAGCAGGAATGGCGGGAAATTGTCAGAAGCAATCAGAGCCGCCAAGTCGAGGATGCCCTCAGCTGTGTCGACCGCGTTGATCCTAAGTCCCCAGCCCGCTGTATCCGCACTTTCAAACTGAGCAAGCGCCTGCGCCCTTGCATCGGCCTTGTCTGCCACCGCGACCGCATCTTCTAAATCAATGACCGTCAATCCAGCGCCCGCACCGCGCGCTTTCGCGAAGCGATCAGGGCGTGAACCCGGTACAAACAGAAGGCTATTGGATGCAAACACGCACTCATTCTCCAAGATCAATATTTTTTGTGTTTCTCTCCCCTCACAATTTGTCCGGACAAATCCAAAGTCAAGGAAGATTCGTGAATTTGTCTCTACAAATGCGGATTTTCTCTAGGGAGAGTAACAACGATGGCTTTTAGACACATATTGGCAGGATGAAACGCAGCAGCGCTGATGCTTGATCCTAAGTCGTCGCCGTCAGCAATGAGCCTCAATGTCCGAATTTCGTAGGTCCCTCTCCCTTTTCACAAGAGCTTTGCACTCTCAATAGTGTGATGAGAGTATTTATCCGGGCAAATTATGCCTAAAATTCACAGCTTGAGATGCCGATCGAGAACCTTTGTCCTTATGCCAAGGGTTTGACATTGCCCAGAAAAGCGGTCGCAAGCAGCAATAGGTAAACGATCCAAACCCAGATGCGGGTTTTGTTCATAGTGTTGAGCAAAGGGATCTCGGTTTCATCGCTCGATCCCTTTTCCAAAACTGCACCAAGCTGTGCTCCGACCGGCTTGAAAGCGACATCGATCATAATCGCCGCCACAAAAATGAGGCCAAACAAGAGCGCTTTCCAAGCCAGCCAATCAGGCGATAATGGCGCATTGAGCAATAGGCTTTGGCCGCCCAGCCAAAGGTAGAAAGCACCAACAATCCAGCGCAGCCATCCCTCTATCCCGCGATTGCGCGCAGCTCGGGGTGTCTGGTCATGCTTATGCGCATCCCAAACCAGCCACAGCCAAAAGCCGCCGATCAGCCACGCCGCAATCACCAGCCATGTTGGCACATCCCACCAACCGCCCATATCAACCACGCTGAGCGACAATGGCACCATCAGCGCCCACGCGCTGCGCGGCGTCATATCGATCAGCACCAAAAGCTTGAGCAAGGCGATTCGTTGCTCAAGCGAGTACTCATCCCGCTTGCGAAAATGCTGCCCCAATAAGAAGACGCCAACGTCCGCCCCTAACCATAGAACGAACAATAGTAAGTGCGCATAGACCAGCGCGGGATAGGCAAGATGGGACAGACTCATGTGATGTCTCCTTAAGGATGCAGCCCCCTACAAAACATATTTGTGCAGTTGACAAAAGAGAAATTTGTCCGGACAAATTGCAATTGGGAGAATGAGCGCCTTTGAACCGAAGGGCCTCTGACATCGTTTGACAGGGAAGGATTTTGTGAATGTCGCAGAAATTTTTGACCGCATCTGTATCGCTGGCCGCCTGTGCCACTGTACTAGCTCAACCAGCTTTGGCGCAAGAAGCCGATACCGAGGCGCAAACTGAAAGAGGCGGGCTCAACCAGATTATCGTGACCGCACAGCGGCGCGAAGAAAGCGTACAAGATGTTCCAATCGCCATCAGTGCCTTTAACAAGGAAGAGCTTGAAGCGCGCGGAATTGGCTCCGCTTTGGAAGTGGCACAATTCGTCCCTAACCTTGTCGGATTAAACAACACCGGCCTAGGTACGGCAAATTCCTATTACCTTCGCGGCATCGGCAACACAGAATCTATCGCAACATTCGATCCGCCGATTGGCACATATGTGGATGACATTTACCTGTCCCGCCAAAACGCCAACAACCTCTCATTCTTTGACGTTGAACGCGTTGAGGTTTTGCGCGGTCCGCAAGGGACTTTGTTTGGCCGCAACACCACAGGCGGCGCGGTAAACGTCTATCTCAGCGAGCCGGGTGACGAAGTGGCCGGTTATGCAGAAGTTGGCTATGGCAGCTACGAACGCAAATTGGCTCGCGCCTCAATCGACCTTCCGGTGGCAGATAATCTTGCGCTGAAAGTCTCCGGCTATTGGCAGAATGACGACGGCTACACCCAAAACTCTGTGACAGGTGAACGCACCAACGAAAACGATGGTTGGGGTGTCCGGATCGGCGCCAGAGGCGAACTAGCAGATTGGGCGACTTGGACCGGATCGTATATCCACACCGAAGCCGATTCTACCAACCTGCTTAATTTTGACTGCGACCCTAACAATCCGACCGATTGTAGCGGGCGCTTTTCAGCGACAGGCCTGCGCTCTGACAGCACGTTCACCAGCCCAGTGTTTGGTGATCTTTTCACAGGCGAGAAAAACGGATTTGGCCTCGGTAATGAAGCCACGATGGATTTCATTTCATCCAATCTGGAGCTTGAATTGTCAGCCGATTGGACAGTGAATATCATCACTGGCTTTGTCAAAATCCAGCAGGATTTCGCGCTTGATTTCGCTGATGGCCGCGGGCTTCCCAGCACATCCAACCCAGTGCCGCCAGTCGCAGGCTTCACCTTTGGCGGCTTCACTATCTCCAATGACGGTCGCCATGGCCAGTTTACGCAGGAAGTGAAATTCTCCGGCTCGCTTGGCAATGGCCTCGTTGATCTGGTTGGCGGGGTGTATTATTTCACCGAGGACAATACGACCGATTTCGGCGACATCTTCTCTTTGGCTATCGCACCTCCGCCTGATGGCTTTCCCTTGATCTTAGCTGATCGCACGATCAATAATACAGCAGAGGCATGGGCTGGTTATGTGCAGGCAGACGTTAACGTAACCGACCAACTCACTCTGACAGGCGGCATTCGCTACACAGACGAGGAAAAGACGTTTGACATCCGCGACAATCGTGCACGGATCGGCGGCGGCCTTTGCCAAGCAGTGGCGCAATTTGGCCCCTCCACATGTATCGACACCGCCAATTTGGTCGCGACCAATGGCAATACAATCCCGAACGAGCAATCGGTTGGTATTTGGACCCCGCGTGTCGCCCTAAACTATGCCGTGAATGATGATGTGTTGCTGTTTGCCTCTGCGACCCGAGGATTCAAATCAGGCGGCTGGAATGCGCGCGGAACGTCAGCATCTGAGCTTCTGCCATTCGGCCCGGAGACCGCTTGGAGTTATGAAGCTGGCGCAAAAACAGAATTGTTTGACCGTTTGGTTCGCCTCAACGTCACCGCGTTTTTCCTCGACGTAGGTGACCTCCAAACGCCATCAGCATTCATTCGCGGTGATGGCTCGCTCGCTTTCATCACTCGCAATTTTGCCGATTATGAAAACAAGGGCTTGGAGATTGAGTTCACCACTGTTCCGGCAGAGGGCCTCAGCCTGTTTGCAGCGATCGGCTATCAAGACGATGAATATAAGATCGACACCGATGCACCAGCGCTAGACGAATTCGGCGTTCAATCCGTAGCAGCGCAACAGGCCAATTGCCTCGCCCAGCTTGCTGCTGGACAAATCCCGAACACAGCTGGCGGTGATACTGCGGCATCATGCGGCGTGGGTATTGTCGGTACGGATGGATCAATCGCAGAGCCAGTGCGCTCACCTGATTTTACAGTAGCATTGGGCGGCAGTTACGAGCTTGCACTGGGTGACTTTTCAATCATTCCGGCAGTTAATGCCAACTGGCGCAGTGAAAGCGAAACCGGCACCAACGGTGTGACCCTGTTCGACGGCGATGTTACCGGTCTTAGCGGAACGGTCTACCCTGCCAATACCATTGGCCTAGGCGATCCGATCAACCCTGCTAGCGGATCATTTAGCGAAGACCGCTGGATCCTCAACGCTTCGGTTACTTTGAAGAGCGTTGAAGGCTTCTCTGTGGTGGCTGAATGTAAGAACTGTTTGGACCAAGAGGCGGTGGAATCTGCCCTAGCAAACTTCAGCTATCTCAACCCGCCGCGCACTTGGACGGTGCGCGCCAAATACGAATTCTGATGGGAATAAAAACTGTGGCAGCGCTCTTTGTGAGCGTTGTCACAGCCCTTTTCTTTCACAATTCTGTCGCCGCCCACACGCCGGACGTTGAGCCATGGTCTGAGGCTGTCGTTAGCGTCACGGATTTGCAAGAAAGCGCGTCTTGGCTGGTCGAAGATGGCGGCTGGCAGACCGTATCATTCGGCGCGCTTAATCCAGCCGAAATAGCCTATTGGAAATTACCGAGCACAGCGTCGGGTGCATATCGTAAAATTTGTGCCCCGAAAGCCGCCATTGGCTGCATCCGCTTTGTGCGGTTTGATGGCGTAAATCAGCGCCCAATCCGGCGTGCGGCACGCCCTTGGGACACTGGCGGAATTTTCTCACTTATGGTCCGCAGTGAAGATACTGCTGCACTGTTCGATGCAGCGATTGCGCGCGGCTGGTGGGCGGAAAGCGACCCTTATGAATTTTCCTTCGGCGGATCGGACCTCGTCAATGTCGTTGTGCGCGGGCCGCACGGGGTTAATTACGCAGTCTATCAGCGCAAATCCCCTCCCTTTATCGGCTTTCCAGTGGGGCGCCTGAGCCAGGCGTTCAACTCTATGCGCATGGTCAAGGATCAGACTGCCAGCCTTGCGTTTTACCGCGACACATTGGGCCTTAAAGTGTTGTTTGATGCGCCCTTCACTGATCCGGAACCGCGCGCGAATAATTTCTCCGTGCCTGCAAATTTGGCGACCAGCTTGGTGCGCCGCGCTGCCGTCGCTCAGCCCAAATTACCTGGTGAAACAGGCCGGATTGAGCTGATGCAATTTGAAGGGTTTGATGGCCGCGATTTCTCTAAATTTGCATCCCCGCCCAACCTTGGGATTATCTCGGTGCGTTATCCGGTCAAGGATTTCGGCGCCTATCGCAATGATCTGGAGCAGCTGGGAGTTTCGGTCGCATATGAAACTGAGAGCTTGGAAATTGAGACTGGCAAGAAAGTTCCCGCATTCGCTGTGCGCGATCCAGATGGAAATTTGACCGAGTTTTATGATGCCCAATAGCGCATCCGGTTTAGAAGGCCTTGGCCGACGCAGTATCTTGCGCGGCGCGGCTGGCATTGCATCTGCAACGTTGGCATCGGGCTGTGTTACCACGACGGCAATCCAGCCGCGCGATTTCGTTCTGATCCGCGGTACATGGCGAAGGCTGACCCAGACTGGTAATCAGTTAAACTTGCCACCGGCCATGACGCCATGATCACCGCGC
>JALZVZ010000107.1 GCA_023299945.1 Altererythrobacter sp.
TGGTAATATCGGACGTTACCCAGTCTTCCGCTGCCCCTTATCCTTATCATTTGTGCCCTTGATCATCTGGCGCATCATATCCCATTCTGCATCGCCTAGGCCTTGTAAGACGGGATAAAATGTGCCGCCATTCGCCTGATAGCCTGCGCCATCGATTGCGATCGTCTGCCCGTTCACATATTCTGCGCCTTGGCCAAGCAGGAACACGGCGAGATTGGCCAGTTCGTGCATTTCGCCCGCGCGACCCATTGGGTTCATGTCATTCTTGGTGTTGTCGCCTCCGCCTCCGGGGGAAAGCCGCGCGCTCATCCCGTCGGTTGGAAACAGGCCCGGCGCAATCGCGTTAAAACGCAGGCCATAACGGCCCCATTCCGTTGCCAAGCTTTGCGTCATCGCATTGATCGCGGTTTTCGACATGGCGGAGGGCACAACAAAGGCGCTGCCCGACCATACCCATGTGGTTAGAATGGAGAGGAAGCTGGCAGTTTTCTTCTCCGCAATCAGGCGTTTGCCAATATCCAATGTGACGTAAAACGTCCCGCGCATCACAATGTCTGCAATCGCGTTAAAGCCGTTTACGGAAAGGTCTTCTGTGCGGCTGATGAAATTGCCCGCCGCATTATTGACTACGCCGGTGAGTGCGCCGCCATCGGCCCAGATTGCGTCAACCATTGCGTGGATCGCATCAGCATCGCGGATGTCGCAGGCATGGGCAACCACTTTGCCGCCATGCTTGCCCGTCAATTCAGCTGCGCATTCATCCAATTTGTTCTGGCGCCGCCCGCAAATATAAACGGTCGCGCCCAGCTTTAAAAACCCTTCTGCCATTTCGCGGCCCAATCCTGTGCCGCCGCCTGTGACCAGAATGCGCTCACCCTTCATCAGTCCCTCGCGGAACATCAGTTTAGATACGTCCATGGCAATTGTCCTTAAATCGGGGGAGGGGCGCTTTTGATCAGAGCCCCAAGACAGTCTTTGCGATAATGTTCTTTTGCACTTCGTCGGAACCGCCGAAAATGGTCGAGGCGCGATTGTTGAGATAGGTCGCCATCGCCGTTTGAGCTGCTTCGCTGCCGACAGGTTCGGGCGCTTCATTGCCGTAAAGCGGCCGGTCCAAAGGCAATTGCAACGCATCATGTCCGAGCAATTCTAAGCGTAATGCATCGACCTGTTGGCCAATGTTAGAGCTGAGCATTTTGACGAGGGATGTTTGCGGGCCCGGTTGGCGGCCCTTGGCCAGATCAGCCAAAATCCGCAGCTCGGTGACTTCCAAGGCTTCGGCATCCAACTTTACTTGGGACAAGCGGTCGCGGAACCGTGTGTCATGCGCCATTGCCCCATTCACACCGGAAGGCTGTGCATCGGCGATTGCTGACAATGTCGCGATATTCTCGAGAAGGCGCGGGGCAAAGCACGAGCCGCCGCGCTCATTTTCCAGCAGGAATTTTGCGATGGTCCAGCCTTGGCCTTCTTCGCCAATGCGGTTCTCAATCGGTGTTTGCGCATCGGTGAAGAACACTTGATTGACCTCATGATCGCCCGACATCGACATGATCGGGGTCACTTCAATGCCGGGCTGATCCATCGGCAGCAGCAGGAAGGTAATGCCAGCCTGTTTCTTCACCTCGGTATTGGTGCGCACAAGGGCAAAAATCCAATCGGCATGGTGCGCATGCGTTGTCCAAATCTTGGACCCGTTGACGATATATTTGCCGTCTTCCACCCGCGCCGATGTTTTAAGCGAGGCGAGGTCTGATCCACTGCCCGGCTCTGAATAGCCTTGGCACCAGTAGTTTTCGCCTGATAGGATTTTCGGCAGAAACCGTGCCTTTTGTTCCGGCGTTCCAAACGCGCAGATGACAGGCCCAACAAGGCGCAGGCCGAGGATCGAAATTCCAGGAGCACCCGCCAGCGCGCATTCCTTTTCGAAGATAAATTTCTGTGTTGGGCTCCAGCCTGTGCCGCCATCTTCTTCGGGCCAATGGGGCGCAACCCAGCCTTGCTCATTTAAGACGCGGTGCCATTCCATGCCAATATCAGGCTCGACAAAGACGCCGGGTGTTTTGCGCGCACCGCTGCGCAAATGCTCTGGCAATTTGTTGGCTAAAAAGCTGCGCACTTCCTCGCGGAAAGCAAGGTCCTCTGGGGAGAAGTCCATATCCATCGTCTTATTCTCCGTCCTGCGTTTCGTCTCTCATGGCCCAATTAATCGAGCGTCTCAGCATGTCGTAATAGACATCGTAATTCCACGCGCACATTTCCTTATGCGGGTAAAAGTCTTGCATGCCGGGCAAATCATAATGGCCGCGGCAATGGCCCAGCGCGTTATAGACGATCCGGCCCTTACCAATGTCGCGGGTGTAAAGAATGGGCACGGTGGTTGTGTCCCATTTGTCCTTCACAAAGCCGGTGGCCTCACCTTCAAAAGTGGTTTGCATCAGTGTATCAATCGGCGCGGTGACGTCCGCCAAATACAGTTCATCAACGATATCAAAATCCTCGATACCTTTGGTCAATTCATGGGTTTTGTTGACCACCTCAACCGGAAATTCACCGATGGGCGGGTGGGCTTTAAACTGCGTGCCGAGCATTTCCATCATATCGGGCCGGTCATTTGGCGTATCGACTAGGCCTTCTTCGGTGAAGACGAGGATCGAATTGGTCCCGTGAAGCGCCAGCCATTTGCCGCCGTTTTCAACGAACGTTTTGAGCTGTTTGGTTTGTTCAGGCGTAGGCATCAGATCGCATGTGTATGTGACAAGGAACTGGCAGCTATCGAGCCGCTCCAGCCCCGAATAATCTGCCGCCACTGTTGTACGAATATGCGGGTGCTCCATCAGCAATTTGAGCACCTCAAGCCGCGCATAATCAATATCGTGATATTTGCCCGCGGCGACGAAATGCGCGTCAATGCGTGTGGCTGGTTGGTTGCCCATGTGTAGCTCCTAAACTTTAACTTCTAATGCTGCCGCCGCCATCGACGGTAAAGTCGCAGCCGGTGGTAAAGCTGGCGTCATCGCTGGCGAGGAAAATGCAGGCCTTGGCCACTTCTTCCGGTTCGCCAATGCGGTTCATTGGGTGGGTTGCGGCAAAGTCGCGCTCAATATTTTCCGGCTCATCCGCGCCTGAGAATTTGTAGCGTTCATACATGGGCGTGCGGATTGCGCCGGGATGCACCATGTTGGCACGGATCGGAACGCCGCGCTCTGCACAGTCCAATGCGATGCTGCGGGTAAGCCCTTGAAGGCCAGCTTTTGATGCTGAATATGCCGCGACAAATGCCGCTGCACGGATCGCAATCATGGAGCCGATATTGACGATAGCGCCCGCCTCGCCTGATGCTTCGATTGCAGGGATCGCCGCGCGGCAACCGTGAAAAGGTCCGACCAGATTGATGTCGATGGTTCGCTGCCAACTGTCGAGATCCACATCCACGACATTGCCGGGTTCGGATATGCCAGCAATGTTGAACAATGTGGTCAGCTTGCCGAATTTGCCCTGCGCTTCTTTGACCGCATCATGCCATTGGTCGAGATTGCGCACATCGAGCTCAAACGCCGCGGCATTATCGCCCAGCTCATCTGCCAGAGCTTGAGCCTTATCGATTTGCACATCGCAGAGAAGGGCTTGCCCGCCCTCAGCCACGAACATGCGCGCAACGGTTGAGCCAATGCCCTCTGCGCCGCCTGTTACTAGCGCTACTTTTCCTGTCATGCGCCCATTTGAATTCGTGGCCATAATGCGTGGCTCCTTTTAGCGCTCTAGAATGGCGACGGCGGACAATCCCGGCGCACCGTAAACATGGCTGTATGCGGTTTTTGGCCCAGTACCATCTTTGCCCGGCACTTGGCGTTCCCCGCCGCGTCCGCGCAATTGTTCCACGTTTTCGTAAACTTGCCGCAGGCCCGATGCGCCAATGGGCTCACCGCAGGCAAGGCACCCACCATCGGTATTGACGGGCAGTTTTCCGGTTAGATCGCTCATGCCTTCCAGCAGCCATTTTTCCTGATCGCCATCTGCGCAAAAGCCGTTTTCGGCCATATGCATAATCTCCGCGCCGCTTTCAGTGTCCTGAAGCTGTGCGACTTCGATATCCTCTGGTCCTATCCCTGCGCCTTCAAATGCGGCTTGGCTCGCAAGTACGGTAGGCTTGCCGCCATCCTTAATGCTGACACCGGCTTGGAACACTTCGAAACTGTCAGGTGGACGCGTTTTGACGGAGATTTGCGCAACTTTTACGCCGTGCGCGCCCAACTCTTTCATCTTCTTCTCAGAGGCTAGGATCAGTGCAACGCCGCCTTCTGCCGGTGAGCAGAACATATATTTCGTCAGCGGATCATTGATCATCGGCGCATTCATAATCGTCTCAAGATCAATCTCGCTGCGCCGCCAAGCATGGGGCGTTTTGGTGCCGTTCTTAAAAGCTTTCACAGAGACCCGGCCCAGCGTTTCGCGGCTGATCCCGTGCAGCTGCATGTATCGCTGAATTTTGAGTGCAAAAAACTGTGTCGTCAGCATCATGCCGGTTTGGCCGTACCATTCTGGCAGGCCGTAATCAGCAGGGCTGGCATTGAAAGATCCGCGCGGATGCTTGTCAAAACCGGTCGCCAGCGCAAGGTCGTACATGCCGCTGGAAATCGCCATTTGCGCCGACGCCAGCGCGCTGCCGCCGGTGGCGCAACCATTGGCGACATTGGTAAACGGCAGGCTGGTAAGCCCCAGCTCATTGACCATAATATCGGCATTGCCTGCGGCTGCTGATCCGCCATAAGCACAATCAATATCGGCCCAATCAAGGCCTGCATCTGCCAGCGCCTCGCGCACGGCATAAACGCCTTGCTCGCGGCCTGATCGTCCGTCTGTGCGCCCAAATGGGTGGATGCCTGCACCGATGATGTAAACGTCTTCGCTCATGGCTTATGCGCCTTTTGTTGGAGTTGGCCGATAGGCGAAAGTGGTTTTGTGCTGATTGAACGGCACGATGCAAAATTCCATTTCCATGCCGAGCGTCAGGTCTTCAAGTTTCGCATCCACGATCACGCTTTCTACGATCACTTCGCCAGGCAATTCGATATATCCAAGCAGAAATGGCTCAAAATCTGGTGGGCCTTCGCCCTCGCCATTGCCGAGCCCTTCGTAAGGCTCTTTCGGCAGAAACCCTTGACTGGTCCAAGACCACAATGTGCCTGTACGAGAGAGTTTGTAAGGCTCTACATCCTTGGCGGCCTCGCCTTGGGGCATGGGAAATACGACTTCGCCCGATGGCAGGCGGCCGCCCATCAAATGCGGCTGCGCTTCATCGCTCCACAGGTCCGGATCAATTGGTGCTAATGCTGGCATGTTCGCCTCCTTCAAGCGGCTGCAGAGATTGGGGCGGCGTAATCGGCCAAATTCGTGTCGACATCGCCAAACAGACTGGCGAGCACCAAAACGCGCTTCATTGCATGTCCAATCGCAAGTTCGTCTGTGATGCCCATTCCTCCGTGCATTTGCACCGCCTCGCGTGCCACATGATCGACTTGCTGCGTGACATAAGCCTTCGCGCCTGCCGCTGTTACTTGGGCATTCTTGGGGTCATCGCTGGCAGCAAGCGCCGTGCGATACACCATGGAGCGCGATTGCTCGATGCGGCCATAGCAATCAACCAAGCGGTGCTGGAGCGCTTGGAAACTGCCGATGGGCACGCCAAATTGCTCGCGCTCTTTCACATAAGCAATCGTGTCATCAAGCAGGCGCTGGCCAAGTCCGAGCAGTTCAGCGGCAATTAGCAGGCGCATATCAGCGGTGATGTGCGCCAGCGCTTTGCCGGAAATATCCAACCGGTCTGCATCTGTGACGGCGACATTCAACAAGCGGACTTCGCCAGAAATTGATCCATCAGCGAGACGGTATTGGCGTATGTCCATCCCGTCGCGGCCAGCTGGGATGAGAAAGTAGGCGGCCTCATCACCGTCCAAAGCGGTTACGATGAAGTGGTCTGCCAAAGCCGCGCCCAGAACGAAGGTTTTCTCGCCATTGATCGCGCCGCCGGACAGCTTGGTTCCCGCTGGCGTCCAACTGTAGCGCTGATTGCGCTCTGCCCACGCAACGGCGACAACAGTTTCGCCAGACAGCACATTTTCTAGCGCTTCATTCGCGCCCGCAGCCGCCAATAGCCGCGCTGGTAAAATGCCATTTTCCAGCCAAGGATCGGGCGCATTGCCCTTGCCCAAGGCCTCTCCCACCAATGCCAAATCCAAAGGCGAACCGCCCATGCCGCCTGCATCCTCGGGCGCGCCCAAGGCAATCAGGCCAAGTTCCGCCAATTCAGACCAGCGCGCTGGATCATAACCCTTTTCATGGCGCCGCAAATTGTGCCGCGCATCAACATCAATCGGCGCTGCAAAACGCTCCACTGTGCTGGTGAACAGCTCTTGCTCTTCAGACAGATCGAAATTCATGAAGCGACCTTAAATGTGACGGGAAGTTTGGTAACGCCGCGCAGCAGAATGTTGGGAAGCACGGTGATTGCGTCCTCATCTGACAGCGCGAAATCATCGAGCCGATCCAAAAGCTCATCAAATGCCACTAGGATTTCCTTGCGGCTAAGCATATTGCCGACGCACATATGCGGTCCCTTGCCAAAGGCGATGTGCGCCCGTGCATTCTTGCGATCGATGATAAATGCATCGGGGTCTTCAAATTTCTTCGGATCGCGATTGGCGGCGGCATAGCGCAATTGCAGCGTCGCACCCTTGGGAATTTTCATCCCGCCAAATTCGGTATCCTGCGTCACCAAACGCCACATGCCCGCACTCGGAGTTTCATAGCGCAGGCTTTCCTCAACCATATTGCCGAGCAGTTTTGGATCGCGCCCGCCCGCAGCCGCTTTTGCCTTGGCCATTTGATCGGGGTTACGGATCAATTGCAGCATGCACCCGGCGAGCGTCGATGTGGTCGTTTCATTTCCGGCAACCATAAACTGCTGCATGATCGAACTGATTTCTTGATCGGTCAGCGGTGTCTCACCTTCAACCCGCGCCTCGACCAAATCGGTGAGCAAATCATCGCCGCCATTGGCGCGGCGGTCATCAATCTGGCCACGGATAAATTTTTGATAGCTGACGAAAGAGCGTGCGCATTCGACCTTGCGGTCTTGATCAACCAGCTGGCTGAACCGGTCAACGGCGGCATCTGACCAGCTCTTTACCCGGTCGATTCCGTCTTCGATTCCAATTTGCTGCGAAATCATGGCAACAGGCAGGGGAATGGCGAAATCTTCGACAAAATCGCCGCCGCCGGTTTTCGCCATAGCTTCGATTAGGTTGATCGCTTTTTTGCGCATGTCTTCTTCGATGGCATTCACACGCGGCGCGGAAAAGGCGAGGTTCACCAGCTTGCGATTGCGCGTGTGGATAGGCGCATCAGCGGTTAGCAACGTGGCCACATCTTCCCAGCCTTCGGCCAGAATATCCTGGATTTCCTGTGAATCTTCATCGCGCATCAACGAGGCGAAATCATTGGAGAACACATCTGTCATGCCCGTGGCCTCGCTACACAAGGCGTAGGAATAGACCACAAAAGTGTTCATCTCCGGCAGATGTTCAATTTCAATGCCTGCATCATGGATCGCACGGTAGTGATCGAAGGGATCGATTAGCGTTTCTTGCGCAAACATATTGGTCTGAGGCTTATTCATTATTTGGCTCCGCCGATCAGGGTCGCTGAAATTATTAATCCAGCGTGGAGAATAGCCACAGGCAGGGCGAATGCGCGATGCGTGAAAGTGTTAGTTACGCGTGCAAACAGGCCTATCGAACTGGCGAATGCGCGTTTGGCGGGCCTACCCTTCCGCCAAATCGCCAAACTCACGGACAAATTCAGCGCTATCGAAATAATCGCGCCATTTTGCGATTTTGCCCTCATTATTGAGTTCAAACGTGCCCATGACTTTGATCACGCGCTTGCGGCCCTTCATTTCGAACCAATCGGTGCGTTCGGTCAGCACCACATTCCCATTGGCGGCGATGTGATGCATGTCGAACCCGCAGGCCTCGACGCCGGGAAACCCATCCATCTTTGCACGCACTTGGTCGACGCCATTGACGGTCGACAGCGGAATATCGGTCCATTCGATATCCTCCGCCATAAAGGAATATATCTTCTCCAGGTCAAACTCATCCCAAGCAGCGATAAAGGCTTCGATAGTTTCAATCGGCGTCATGGGTTTTCTCCTGCAGTGAAATTGAGCGCATTGGCCAACATTTGGCGTACATGCGGGTTTCTATAAGTTTGCGGCGAATCGCCAAATTGCAGATAGACCAGCGGCGCGCCTCCAACCTTTTTGTGCCACGCCACAAGATTGCTGCCACCGGGATGATCCCAGCCTTCGTTGGAATAAAGCGTGCCCGAAATACCGAGCGCGGCGGAATAGAAATTCTCGCGCGTGAAATCATAGTCACTGCGCACAAGAGGTTCGACATCAGCTTCAAATATCTCGGCGAGATAAAGCTCGTCGCACACTGGAAATGATTGTGGCAGGCCTGCTGTTACGGGATGATCGGCCACCACTTGCGCGTTGTAATCCACATCGTGGCGGTAGCCGGAATCAAGCACTTTTTCCCCGCGCACTTCGCCCGGCGTATAAAGGAACCGCCCGCCCAGCATCTCGTGCCATTCGGGCCAATCCGCCCATCCGGCCAGCGCGTGATGCATGGCAACCGCGCCGCGTCCGCTTTTAAACCGCTCTACGATCGCCCTGCGAAAGCCTTCTGATGGCGGGCGCGAAGTCACCCAATTATCGGCAAAATCATATCCGCCCATGTCGTAAAAAAGCACCGCATCGGCATCGCGCGCGGCACCATTTGCGACCGCCTCTTCGGCTTCTGGATGAAGGAGGTGTGTCACCTCCCAATCGCCCACATTGCCGATGAGCTCGGCAAATGGCTCCTCCTCATAGGGATGCCCCCAAGATAGGACGAGCAGCGAGCGTGTCATGCGATCTTGAGGATCATCTTGCCGTCATTGGAGCCAGCGAACAGCCGCATGAAACTGTCATAGGCATTTTCCAGCCCTTCATCGACATGCTCATCAATGGTCAGACCGTGGGTAGCCGCCCATTCGCCCATCTTGGCCCCGCCTTCGCCAAAGCGTTCGACATAATCAGACACCAGAAGACCGCGAATGGAAGCCCGGTTGACGATCAAGCGCCACAAATTGCGCGCTCCGCGCGGCTCAGTGTTATATTCGCTGATTAATCCGCACAGGCCGACGCGGGCATGAAGGTTGAGGTTCATCAGGCCAGCATCAAGGATTTCGCCGCCGACGTTCTCGAAAATAACATCGACGCCGTTCGGCGCAGCTTCTGCAATGGCCGCTGTTAGCGCCGCCTCATCCTTGCCCTTATAATCGATCGCAGCGTCGAACCCGTATTTCTCGGTCAAACGCGCGCATTTCTCTGGCCCGCCAGCAATGCCAACCGCGCGGCATCCGTGGATTTTCGCCAGCTGCCCGACCAAACTGCCGACCGCACCGGCTGCGCCAGTGACCAGAACCGTATCGCCTTCTTTGGGCTCGCAGACCTCTAGAAAACCAAAGTATGCTGTCATGCCAACCGCGCCAAAGATCGATAGATAATTGGTGATTTCAGGCACAAGCGTGGGATCGATTGGCTGGGTAAATCCGCCGATCATGCTGACGGAATAATCCTCCAGCGCGTTCAGGCCCATCACCCATTGGCCCTTTTCAAAGCCTTCTGCGCGGCTTTCCTCCACCACGCCGATCGTGCTGGCACGCATCGGATCACCCAAAGGCACAGGCGGCATGTAATTTCCGCCAGCATCCATCCATCCGCGCATCGCTGGATCGAGCGATGCATAATGATTGCGGATGAGAAACTGACCCTCTTCCAACGCCGGCGTTGGCTCTGTCACCAATTCAAAATCTTCTGGAACTGGCGTGCCATCGGGACGGCGTTGGAGCAGGAAACGGCGGTTGTCAGGCATGGGGTATTGTGTCCTTGGTCTTAAGGGTCATTGGATCAGCAAGAAGCCGCGATATCAGGCAGCGGCAATCTTTACTGGAATGGCGCTTTGCAGGGCTTGGCCTGTGATGGAATCGTAATCCACTTCATCACTGGTGAGCCGGTTGGTCGATCCGCCAATCTCGCGCACATTGTGCTTGCCGGCATCCGCATCACCGAAAGCATGCGCCATAGAAATCAGCCCGCGCCGCACGCGGTCGCTTGGTTTTGCAACGCCGTGTATGCTGGAATGGGCGCTGGTGATTTCGATCACATCACCTTCTGCAATGCCTTGCTCCGCCATATCATCGGGATGGATATAGGCTGGATTGGTAGTGACTTTCTTGCCGAGGTTTTTGAGCGGCTGGCCAATCGAGTTGAAGCGGCCTTTCGAACGGCGCGAAATCATCCGGAAGTCAAAGCCCGCCGCGCGCGCTTGATCATCGCTGTATTTTGCAAGCTCTCTTGGCATATCGCCCGCTGCCAATTGGAAGCGGTGCTGTTGTTCCTCGTCAAACGGCTCGATGACCGGGTGCACATCATCATACACAACTGCTGCGCCGCCCGCCTTTTGGGCATCGGCACGCACTTGGCTTGGCGGGACAAGACAGCCTGCAACCATCAGATCGAGGAAGTCTTGTTTTGATGGGCATTTGTCCATCGGTACATCGCCGCCCGGCAATTGCATTTGCACGCCAAGCTTGCTGCCGATTGTCCAGAGCATTTCATACTCGTCAATCGTATCGCCCGGGGCCTCGGCCAGTGCTTCGGTATAACGAGCATAGGCGTTTTCATGCCACCATTCGGAAAGATTGGTGATGTCTTCACGCTCAAGGCATTGCGAAGGCGCGAGCACAACATCGGCTCGGCGCGCACTGGCGCTCATCCATGGGTCGATCTGCACAAATAGTTCTAGATCATCCAAGGCTTTGCGCATTTTCAGCTGGTTGGGGAAGCCAACCTCTGGATTGCCACCAACGGAAATCAGCGCGCGGATTTGCCCGTCGCCCGGCGTTAGAATTTCATCTGCCATCACATTGCACGGCATTTCAAACAGCAATTGGCCCAGCCCGCGGAAGCGTGATTTGGCCATGCCTTCTTCGCCAAACATTGGCGCTGGCGGGGCGACTTGCGCGCGCTTCTCGCCCTGTTGGACGGTAAAGACGCCCGGCACGCCGACCTTCTGGCCCTCTTGGCGGAAGCGGGCGCAAATCGTGTTGAGGCAAGTGACCAGATATTCTGTGAGCGTGCCATTGCCCGCCATTTCTGGACCGGTTCCGGTAACAGCGCAGCCTTTTGACCCGCCGCCAAACATGCGAGCTGCTGCAACCAATTGATCTTTCTCAACGCCGGCGCGCTCTGCTGCGACTTCTGGCGGGAATGCCTGCACAGCTTCGGACAATTCCTCAAACCCGTCGACATGAGCGGCAACGAAATTGCGGTCATATAGCTCTTCATTGATGATCACATTGAGCATTCCGGCGAGCAAAGCAGGGTCCTCGCCCGGTTTCACAGGAAGGTAAATATCTGCGAGCTGGCCAACTTCTGCCAAGCGCGGATCAGCGACGATCAGTTTCAGTCCGTCTTTTTTGCGGTCGCGAATGCGTTTGGATGGCGAGAACGGCGGCACCCCGCCAACCGGCGCATAATGCGAGACGATAGGGTTGTTGCCGATAAACAGCGCCACATCCGCCTCGGAGAAATTGTTCACTCCGCCGGACCATTTGCCGTAGCGTTCGGTGGTAAACACCTTGGCTGGCTGGTCGAGGGTAACAGAGGTGAAGAAATGCTTGGTACCAATGGCCTGCGCAAGGCTCATCGTTGCCATCATTGCAGCGGAATTTTGATAGCCGCCCGAACCCATAAACAGCGCAATGCTGTCTGGCCCATATTTGTCGATAATGCGCTTAAATTCGTCGCTGACATGGGCCAGCGCATCCGGCATTGGCGTTTCTTGCATATCGCCATTGGCATCGCGCACGAGACTGTGATGCAAGCGGTCTTGGCTATTGTGCGAGTCGGGTAGCTCACGCCCTTTTTTACAAGTGTAGCCGCCGTATTCCGGATCATCAGGATCGCCGCGCACAGACAGGACTTTACCATCTTCCACATCAACCAACATTGCGCAATTTGCATGACAAAAACGGCAAAAACTCTTGTGTGTTTGAACGCCCATAGCGTGCAGCTCCTTTTCCCAGTTGCATACAAGCTACCAGATCCAGTGCTTAGCGCGACTGACACTTTTGGCCGTGGTGCGCAAAGAGGCGGGGCCGCATTAGATGGTCCAAGGAAAACTCTAGGAGCAAATCAATGACCACGACCACGAAGCAATGGCTTTTGAACGGACATCCACGCGGGCGCGGTATTGAGGATGGCGATTTCAAACTGGTCGAGACGCAATTGGCGGTTCCAGGCGAGGGCGAAGTGCTGCTCAAGACGCTCTATCTCGGCTTTGATCCAGCACAAAAAGGCTGGATGGAGAACATCGCCGACTATGTTGCGCCGATGAATATTGGCGATGTGATGCGCGGTAGCGGTATTTGCGAAGTCGTCGCCAGCAACCACGACAAATTTGCTGTTGGCGATCTGGCCTTTGGCACAACTGGTTGGTCTGAATATGTGGTGATCCACGGTAAGGAGCTGACCAAAATTGAAACGGATATCTCACCCACAGCGGTGTTGTCTGTGCTCGGCACAACAGGCCTAACGGCCTATTGCGGCCTGTTCAAAGTGGGCAAGCCGGTCGCCGGTGATACTGTGCTGGTATCAGGCGCAGCGGGCGCCACGGGCTCTATCGTGGGCCAGCTTGCAAAATTGGCCGGCTGCCGCGTGGTCGGCATCGCTGGCGGGCCGGATAAGTGCAAATGGTTGGTCGATGAAGCCGGATATGATGCGGCGATTGATTATAAGGCTGGGAATGTAAAAGCGCAGATTAAGGAAAACTGCCCTGGCGGCGTCGATGTTATCTTCGACAATGTGGGCGGCGTGATCCTGGATGATATGCTGGCCAATATCGCAACCGCTGCTCGCGTGGTGATTTGCGGTGGGATCAGCCGCTACGAATCGGGCGGCACACCGGTTGGCCCGGGCAATTATTTCAATCTGATTTTCCGCCGCGCCACGATGCAGGGCTTTATTGTGCTGGATTGGGCCGCCGAATTCCCCATTTTACGCAAGCGTTTGGAAGGCTTCGTCAAGGATGGCAGCTTGAAATATCAGGAAGACATTCAAGAGGGCTTTGAAAATGCGCCGGAAACCTTGCAGCGATTGTTCGTAGGCAAAAACCGCGGCAAGCAGATGCTAAAGCTTTAGGTTTTGGGCAGGTCCTCTGGACGATTGATATTGGCAAGGGGCGTGCGGAGTTGAATGCCGTGCGCCCCGGCCATTTCGGCAAAGCCATAAAGTGCTCGCCCGCCATCTAGGATATATTGATCAAGCGTGCTGGCTAGCGATGCTGGCCACAGGCCCACCACGGGTTGATCCTGAACATAACGGGCATGATCTGGCATTTGGCCTAGCCCATCTACCAATTGGAGATGCAGGTCTTGCGGCAGTTGCGGCACGTCGCATGGCGCGCTGAGCACCGCGTCAAACCCATTCAGCGCAGCATAGGCAAGCGCAGCGTTGAGCCCCCCTAACGGGCCCATGTCAGCCTCGGGTCTGTCGGCGATACACGTAAAGCCCGCTTCTTCCCTGCCGCAGACTATCACGGCATCGGTTTGCTGCGACAAAGCGCCCGCAACTCGGTCAATCAGGCGGGCGCCATCAACCACGGCATGGGCCTTGTCACTGCCAAAACGTCGCGCTTTGCCGCCCGCCAGAATTGCGCCGAGAATTTTCAGCTAAATTGTTCCGTTGGCTTGCCATCTGGGCCGTACACTTCGTCTTCGGCATCGACGCGGTATTTGCGGCTTATCGCGCCTTCAAGGCCAAACCCGCCAAGGTGGCCGAGCATTCCGGCATAGTGCTTGTTCGCAAAATGATGCGCTAGCGCAGCTTCGCTTTTCCATTCTTCAAACACATTCACGCGTTTCGGATTGTTGAGATCGGCGCTCCAATCATAATGGATACAGCCATCCTGTGACAGTGCTCCATCGATGAAGGGCTGCGCTGTTTTTAGCGCCTCTTCGCGCTTGTCAGCAGGCAGATCAATCTGAGCGGAGATTACGATTTTTGCCATGGTTTAAGCTTCCTTTGCTTGGAATTCGACGATCATTGACCATGCACGGTGGGTGAATTGCCATTGGCCATCAATTTTTGCGAGGCGATCTTCATACAGTCCGCCAATGTGGCGGGTGGAGCCATCCTTGCCTTTCAATATTTCTTGGGTTTGGGTGCGGCCTGTTGCGGTATCGCCGCTCACTTCAATTGAGGCTGGCGAGCAGCTGAAGCTGACTTTCTCAAAACTGCTCATCGCACCGAGCCACATTTCGACTATGGCCTCGCGCCCCGCCAATTCCATGCCCATGAAGTCCCATGTCGCATCATCGGCCCAAACGCTGCCCCAAATATCCTTGTCCATCAGGACGACGCCTTCGCCATATGTATCGTTGAGCTCGCGGATGGCGAGCCGATCTTCTACTGAGCCGGTAAACATGTGCCTATCTCCTACTATCTTTCCTATCGCTGGATAAGGGCGCTCTCAGCAATGGTTACTTTTGGGAAGGGCGCTCAGGCCGGCTTTCGTCTAATGACCTTTTATATAACATACTTTAGGAGAGTGGTGATGGGACGTTTAGCAGGCAAAACAGCAGTTATCTTGGGTGCAGCAAGCGAAGGCAATATGGGTCAAACCATCGCGCGGCTGTTCGCAAGCGAAGGCGCCAAAGTCATGGTCGCGGGCCGCAAAGAGGACGTCTTGTCAAAATTGGCGGATGAGATCGGCGGGCATTATGCGCTGTGCGACATCACCGATCATGCTCAAGTGCACGCTTTGGCTGCTGCTGGAGTTCAGCAAATGGGCTGCGTTGATGCGGCAATCAATGCGACGGGCTGGGGGCTATTGTCGAATTTGCTTGAAACCACTCAAGAAGACCTCGCTCAAATCACCGCACTGCAATTCAGCGGCGTGCATCACTTTTTGCAGGCATTTGTGGGGGCAATGAAAGATCAAGATCCCCAAGGCGGCTCGATCATCAATCTGTCGTCGGCAACCACACAAAATCCGATCAATAATCACGCAGCCTATATCGGCACGAAGAGCGCTGGTGAGGCGATGATCCGCTGCGTAGCCAATGATTTTGGGCAGTTTGGGATTAAGGCGAACACTGTGTCCCCGGCCTTCACGCACAGCCCGATGACCTCTGATAGCTTCCAAGTACCAGGTCTTGTTGATGCATTCCTGCCGCGTTATCCCTTGGGCCGCCTCAACACTTCAGACGATGTAGCGAATGCTTGCCTGTGGCTATCGACAGATGAGGCATTTGTAACGGGCGAGAATATTCAACCCAATGGCGGACTAAAACTTCGGGGCAATCCGCAAGCCACCGATATTGAGGCGGCAATCGGCGCAGCTATGGCAAAGGCAGCAGAGGGCTAGGCGCTGTTCAAAAGGCTGACTTCGTCGAGCCATGCTTCGGCCTCTTCGCGCGTTTTAAAATAGTCAAATTGCGCATTGCGATCCGTAATCCGCTGAAGTTGCATCCGCATGATTGTGGACGGCACGATATTGGCAGATTTACGCAATCCGTTTTCAAGGCACCAGACGGCCATAATTGTTCCTTTCTCGGTGCGGTGTTGGGGCAAAATAGGCTTGAGCGTATGATCGAACAGCACATCGAAATGGGCACGTGCGCATTTGGCGTAATGGGCGGCTTCTTGGAAATCCTCCCAGAACATTGAACCATCGTAATCCCACGTCCCGTTGAGAGCCACGATCAAGCGGCTTTTCGATGTATCACGCTGTATCGTGTACATTAGACATCCCCTTCTGCGAGCCACGCCGCAGCCTCTTCGCGAGAAGTAAAATAGGCAAATTTCTCGTCGCGCTGGGTGACCCTTGCGATCTGCATGCGCTGGGTCGCAGATTGCAGGATATTGGCAGATTTGCGCAGGCCATTTTCGATCAGCCAAATGGCAAGATTTTTGCTCTCGTGCGCGATATCTTGCGGCATAACCATGCTGCGCGAAAAATCGCTTATCATGTCGAATTGCCCTCCGCATGAGACGTTCAGTGCCGCTTGCTGAACATCCTGTCTGAAGCGTGTATTGTCATGATCTTCGAATCGATCGAAAATTATCTCGAGCCGGCGCTCTTCGGGAAATTGTTTGATTGTTTGCATGACAGGCGGTTGAGCGCGCTTCCTCAAATATGAGCGGAGCCCCATATCATGCACTGGTTTTGTCGTTTTAGCCTAATCGCACCCCAAGTGGTTTCTACGAGGTTTGGTTTTTGTGATACGCTAATATTGCGCTGTACCGCCATCCACACTGATCGAGGCGCCGGTAATGCCGCCGCCTTCCTTGCTAGCCAGCAGCAGCGCCACGGCGGCAATTTCTTCGACAGTGTTTGGCCGTTTGATCGCTGCCTCTGCGGCAAACATATTGATCATCTCATCAAACTCCATGCCCATCGCTTTGGCAGTGGCGGGGCCATTGTTCTTGATGATGTCTGTGACGACTAGGCCGGGGCAAATGCAATTGGCCGTGATGCCGATCTCGCCCACTTCGCGCGCAAGACTTTTGGTCATGCCGATCACGGCATGTTTGGCAGCGGTGTAAGCGGTAAACACCGGCTTGCCGTGCTTACCCTCCATCGAAGACATATTGATGATGCGGCCAGTTTTGGCGGGGATCATGGTTTTCAATGCGCGGCGGGCGGCCCAAAATGTGGAATAGACATTCCATTTCATCGCCTCATCAAATGCCTCGTCAGACAAGTCCACCATCGGCTGAAGATCACCTGCACCGCCGGCATTGTTCACTAATATGTCGAGCGTGCCGAACGCTTCGACAGTCCGATCGACGAAGCCCTCGACATCCGACTGGTTCATGACATCGCCTGCGACGAAGATGGCGCGTTCTGCCCCAAAACCGATGGCTTCCAGTTCTTCGAGAGCCTTTGCGCCTTTGTCCGGATTGCGAGCAAATAAAGCGACCTTTGCGCCCTCTGCCAGATACGCCTCTGCGATACCGCGCCCTAGGCCTGCTGTTCCGCCAGTGATCGCTGCAATTTTGCCGTTCAATTTCATGTCTATTCTCCTATTAACAGACAGGGATAGCGGGGCGTAAGAAAAAGCGCACCTCACGAAAATGGACAGTTGGCGCAGCTTCCAGCGCGGGCGACAGTGCCGCCATGGAAAAAACGGACTTAATCATTCTGGGTTGCGGCGCCTCCGGTATGGTAGCAGCACTCTCCGCGCATGAAGCGGGCGCATCGGTCACTCTGGTGGAGCGCTTCGACAAGGTGGGCGGCACAGCGGCCATATCGGGCGGGGTGATTTGGGTGCCTAACAATCCGCGTCAACAGGCGGCTG
Source organism: Altererythrobacter sp. (assembly GCA_023299945.1). Lineage (GTDB taxonomy): Bacteria > Pseudomonadota > Alphaproteobacteria > Sphingomonadales > Sphingomonadaceae > Erythrobacter. The sequence continues at coordinate 17,476 of JALZVZ010000107.1, forward strand.
GCATGTCGGATAGCCGCGATGAAGCGCTCGCCTATTTCAAATCGCTTGATCACGGCGATTTGGTCGATGAAACGCTAGAAGCCTTTGTCGACAAAGGGCCTGAGGCGCTGTCATTCTTAGAAGATGCAGGCGCGCTCGCCGTCTCTTTGCTGGATGGCTATCCCGATTATTACATGGACCGGCCCGGCGCAAAACCGGAAGGGGGCCGGGCGCTCGACCATGATTTGTTCGCGCTTGGTGATTTGGGTGAATGGGCGGACCGCATTTACGCCATCGAAGAGCCCAAGCCGATGATGCTGCGCGAGACGCCTTTAGGCGGGGGCAGCGGTGTGGTCGAACCTGAAGAATTGGGCCGCCGGATGCAGAACCAAGAGCGCGGCTTTGGCCAAGCAATGGTGGCGCGGCTTCTGAAAGCGTGCCTCGATCGGGGCATTATCCCGCAAACGGGGATTGAGACAAAACGGCTGATTATTGAGGATGGGCGCGTCACTGGGGTCGCGGCGCAGCGCGGCAGCGAAGCGTTTGAATTGCGCGCCAATCAAGGCGTAGTGATCGCAACCGGCGGTTTTGAGTGGGATGAAGATGCTCGCCAAACTTTCCTCAAAGGGCCAATGGATGCGCCTGCCTCGCCTCCGACTGCACGCGGCGAGGGGTTGGCCTTGGCGATGAAAGCAGGCGCAAAGCTGGGCAATATGACGAACGGGTGGTGGGCGCCGACCTTGGTGATACCGGACACCCCTTGGGAAACGGGCGAGCAGCGCGCTAACCCTGTGTTGATCGAACGCACAGTGCCCCATTCGATCATGGTCAATGGCGCGGGGAAGCGGTTTTGCAATGAAGCGGCGAATTATTCCGCTCTTGCTGGCGCATTCCATGCCTTTGATCCGCAAACCTATGATTATCCCAATTTGCCAGCTTGGCTGATTTTCGATGCGCAATATGTGGAACGCTATCCGATTGGCACGCGCCTGCCGCCGCAGCCTGTGCCCGATTGGGTCACGCGGGCTGACACGCTGGAAGGACTGGCCGAAGCGATTGGAGTGTCGGCGCAGGCTCTCAGCGGAACCGTCACGCGCTTCAACGGGCATGCAGCATCAGGCGAAGACCCCGATTTTGGTCGCGGAACCAGCGCCTATGATCACTTTTATGGCGACCGCAGCCGCGAAGGCACGGCGGTGACTTTGGGTGCGATTGAGACGGGTCCATTTTACGCGGTCGAGATCAAAATGGGCTTGCTTGGCACCAATGGCGGCGCGCGCACGGATGGCGCGGCGCGGGTGCTTGACCATGATGGCGAAGCGATCCCCGGACTTTACGGCGCAGGCAATGCGATCGCTTGCCCGACCGGCGGAATTTACGCCGGCGCTGGCGGCACGCTGGGCCCGGCGCTGACCTTCGGCTATATCGCGGGGCGAACAGCGGCGGGGGCCAACAGATAGCGCAAACAGCTAGCGCGCACTTCCAGAAAAACCCCCAAGTTTGATCAGTATCAATTCTCAGGCACGCTCACTGCCGAAGACGTTGATGGCGTCTATTACGAGATGCGCCGTGTTTTTGGATCGCATGACAAGGTGAGCTTCTTTGCCGAATTGATCGATGATTTCGACATGGATGTCGCCAAAGCGATCATGATCCAATTCCTTGATGAAGAAAAGCCGCGCAAGCTGATGGTCGATTATTA
>JALZVZ010000108.1 GCA_023299945.1 Altererythrobacter sp.
GTGCTGGTCCCACCAGAAATTAGGATAGTCTTGCGATGCTTAATCGCCGCGCGCAGATAAGCGATCGGCTCTGCCTGAGGGTCAGGCATTTCAGGCTCAGCCGCCGCAGACAAAGCGCCCGCATCATAGGCATCGAGCGGCAAATCAAGCCGCCGATGCCGCCGGATCGCCATCGCCCAATGCTTGCGCGCAGCAGGCGGTCCGCACAATTGGATCCGCGCGCCGCTTTCACCACCAGCAGCAGGCAAAGTTGCACCCAACAAGGGATGCTCGCGGTTGATCCCTTGGTGCGAAACCCGCGCCACTTGTTCTGCAAGGCGCTGCACCAGACGGTCGTCAATTTCGGGCGTTTCGATCCGCTTCATGCCGGGATCATTGGCATCCTCAATCCACACCTCGCCGGGCCGATTGACCATAATCTCTGTAATAGAATCCTGATCGAGCCAGCGCTGAAACGGGGCCAGATAGGCATCCAAATAGACGCTTCTTTCAGCGCCCTGCTCAGCATCGGAACCGTCCCCGGAACCGTCCAAATCATCTGCCGATAAAGAGTGAATATCTGCGTTCATTTGCACCTTTCAAACGGACATCTCGGCTTTGGCCTCGTTTGGCCTCATCTGGCCTCGCCATCTCAAAACGGCTTCAAACCCCGCCCAAACATGGAATTACACGCCGCTAAAATCCAAATCACGAGCGGTGAAAATGCGGATTGGTTCGCCCATCCGTACGCGAATTGTTGGACCGATTTGGCTGTCTTGCTGCGCTGCGACGCTCGCCGCTGATGAGCCCGCTCCGCCCAGAACGACAGACGCGCCGCCCGACGCAATTGCGCCCAGCCCGCCGACCACTGATAGCAGCATGGCAGAGCCGAACCGTTTGAAGAAATGATTGTCCACCTCGCCTGCGATGCCGGTTGTGCCGTCATAGCCGACACCGGGCGAGGCGATGCTCACCGACACGCCATCTGGCCGGATCAGCCGTGTCCAAATGACATAGGCGCGCGTCTGTCCGCCTTGGACGCCGGATTGATATTGCCCGATCAATTTGGACGAGCGCGGAACGAGCACTTTCGTGCCGTCAAAGCTGCGCACATCTTGACTGACCACAGCCCGCACAAAGCCGGGCACATTGGTGTTGATCGCGGTCTCTAAGATTGCAGGAATGAGCGTGCCTTGCGTGACGGTGGTTGAAGGGTTTTCCATCACCTGCGCCGCTGCTGATGCTCCGCCAACGCCGCCGATTTGACTGGCAAAGGCGGCCGCTGATCCTGCTGCTGCGCCAGCGCCCGCCGGACGATTGCCTGCCAGCGCGCCTGCCACAACGGGAGCCGCTGCGCCCACTGCGCTAACTGCGCCAATGTTTGCACCTGTCGCTGCGCCTGCATCAAAAACCACGGTTGGCGAGGCATAGGGATTGGCCTGAGGCACAGGCGACACATTCACCGCAGGCCCGCGCGAATAGATCGGCGAAGGCGCAGGATTAACACGATTTGCGCCGCCATTCACCCCGGGCACTGTCGGCTTCACTACGGCAGCCTTCGTGGGCTGACCCGAAACAGGCACAGCAGGCGCTACAACAGGCGCAGGAACTGCCGTGCCGATGCTGTCTTGCTCTCCCAAACGCGCTGAATTCATCGCCCAAAATGATACCGCGCCAAGCAGGCCCACGATTGCAACACCTGCGGCCAGCCCTAGCCCATCAGAACCGCGTCCGCCTTGCGTTACAGCGGGGTAGGCGGTGCGGCTGGCGAGATCGATAATCTCAGCTGTTTCCTGCTCACGCGGGTCGGTATCGTTTACCGCATTGGCTGCATCATTTTCGCCCGAGGATTGACCCGGTGACTTGCCCGAAACTTTCCCCGGAACTCGCCCAGGAACTCGCATAGCTAGCCGCATTACAAAGCCTCCTTATTGGGTGCATTTGGCACCGCCTCTTGCAGCGCCTGTGCCGCCCGATCTGACCCGATCTTCGCGCCCATGTTTGTTAGCGTCGCGCTTTCATCGCCAATGCGCAAGATAATCTCGTTGGGCACATCTTGCACCACCACCGTCTCGCCGCGAATGGTGAAGTTTACCGGCCCTTCTTGGCCATCGGCATTGCGGGTCAGGATCGCAGGAACTGCATTCCCCACAGGCCAAGTCAGGAAAGTCGCCTCGCCGTCATCATAGGTCCGAGCTGGAAGCAATGCCGCATTGCCCTTGCTTTCCCAATTGAAATTGAGCCGCGCCGGATCGGCCACCGCATAGGGATCGCGGGCCGCTTGCAATTCCAGCGCACTGGCGCTTTCGGGCGGATTGGCCGCTGCTGCCAGCCTGGCCTCTTCGGCCGGATCGACCTCAGGGGCTGGATAGGTGAATTTCAGCACATAAAGCGGGCGATTTTTGGGGTTAGCGACCAGATCAAACAGATAGGTATGCTTATTGGTCACCACGGTCATATTGGTTTTAGCAGCCGGGCTAAGCGGTTTTACAAACAATAGGCTGGCGCGCTTATTGGGCGTGATTTGCCAAGCGGTGGAATCGCCGACAGCGACGTTTTCAATACGCTCCTCATCGCCGAATTGGATCGTCGCCTGCACCTTTACGCGCCCACGAATAGTGACCACTTCATTGGGATTGTAAAAGCGTTCCTGCAGGCGCGTATCGGCCATTGCAGGCACGGCGGGCAGAATTGCTGCGCCGGTCATCGCAGCGAATATTGCCACGGCAAAGACAGGCTTTCGAGCGGGACGGATCATGCGGTTTTCTCCGGTGAGCGCGAGAATGTGCTGGCGGGACGGAAGCGGTTACCAATGCCCCGCGTACGTGATGCGCCAGAGCCTAGCGCGCCGTCTCCAGCCATTGATGATGTTACAGAAGTGGTGGCATAGACTTTGGTCTGGCGGGTGCCTGCCCCCCCTACTCCAACATCGCTATCATTTGCGGCTGCGCTGGTTGGTATGGCCGATATATCAATTCGGCGCCCTCCCATCTGTTGGCCCAGCTGAGGACTGGCTCCAGCTGCCGCTTGTGCGGTGGAAAGATAGGCCGCATTTTGAGGCGCAATTTGGCCTGCGTTTGATTGCATGGGAGCGCGTCCAGCAAGAGAGTTCTCGTTCGTCCTTGCTTCCACATCTTCGCGCGCAAACCCAAACACTTGCCAACCTGCAACCATCTTAGCCGATACGATAAATGTCATTAGCATCAGCGCGCAATGCACCGCGCCAATCAGGAAAAACGCCATAGCCGCCTGCGGGTCAATCTCAGTTTGTTGCAGCGTCAATGAGGATAAAACCGGCACTGCCAGCTCCAGCATGATACTGCCGCCCAGCACTGCCAAAACGGGTGTAACCGCCAACATCACAAGACCTTTCAACCAGCCCGTAAACAATCCGCGCGTACCATTAAACAGCGCCAGCACCACAAAGATTGGGCCTATCGCCAACAGCAATGCCAAGCCAATTCGCGCCGTTACCAAAATGCCGACCGTGCCAAGCAAAAGCAGTAGCGCGCCCATCCACATCATCCCTGCTGGCGAAAACGCATCGACTTGGGTTTGCCCATTGCTAACGGTTTGGATGGCAAGGAATACGATATCCAGTTTTTGCGCAAAAACCAGCGTGGCAGAGGCATTCGCGCCGGAGCCCGTTCCCGTGCCGGTCAGCGCCCCCGCCAGCCAATCCGGCCCGCCAATAAATATGTTCCAAAAAAAGCTCTGATAGGCGGCAAAACTGGTCGCAAAAGTGAGCACAAGGCCCAGCGTCATCATCTTGGGGATCAGCGCGCGCACCGACAGATTTGAGCGCCCGATCATCAGGCTGATCGCAAAAAATGCGACATATAATGTCAGCAGGCTGGTTAGGATCAGCCCCATCTCGCCGCCTGATGCGAACAGGCGATTGAACGTCTGCGCGGTCAGCTGGCTGGCCTCGCAATCGACAGCCGTTAGCGCGGCAGCAACGCCGGTTCCGACCCCTTCGGTCACATTGGCGCAATTGGCGCTCATTCAGCAGCCTGCGAGAAAGGCGCTGCGCCATCGGCGGGATCACCCGGCCAGCCCATTCCGGTCAGCTGGGGATACCAAGACGCGGGATGATCGCCTACCGCTGCGCGGAGCAGATCGAGGCGGCGGACGGAGGATTCTCGGCCCGACAGAATTGTGAGAACCTCCGGCGCACCAGACAGATCAAGCCGCACCACAACGCTGGCGTCGGGCTGGCGCACAAGGAAGCAGCGGGAATGCGCAGGCAGACTGCGGATCAGGGCAAACTCATGGTTCGTCAGGCCAAAGCCGTCGCAATAATCCTCTGCCCGTGCGCGGCTGTTGGGCATGAAAATCATCGTCGCGGTCTGTTCAACCAACGCGGTTGAAATCCGGCTTTCGAGCGCATCACGCGCAGATTGAGTCGCAAATCCGACGAGCGCATTGCGCTTGCGCAAGGTCTTCAGCCAATCGCGGATGCGGGCAGCGAACACCTCATCATCCAGCGCTTTCCACCCTTCATCGATTAGGATCATCGTGGGGCTGCCATCCAACCGTTCTTCAATGCGGTGGAAGAGATACATCATGGTCGGCGTGCGCAGACGCGGATTTTCCAGCAGTGCCGTCATGTCGAAACCAAGAACGCGGTTGTCGAGATCCAGCTTGTCATCCGCATTGTCGAACAGCCAAGCATGCTCGCCCGCATTGCCAGCATTTGAGCCTATCCAAGCGGCCAGCCGATCCGCCAAATCTCCGGGCTGAGGACGCCGCGCACCGGACAGCAATTCTTTAAAATGCCGCAGCCGCCGCAAGGCAGGATCATTGGCATAGGTTGCATCAACGGCTGCCGAAATCGTCGCCAATTCCTCTGGCCCGTCAGCTTTCAAAAGCACGCCAAGCCAATCCCGCAAAAACGCGCGGTTTGTCGGCGTATCGGGCAGAGCGAGCGGGTTAAATCCGGTCGGCTCGCCCGCGCTGATCCGGTCATAGCGCCCGCCAATTCCGCGCACGAACAATTCTGCTCCGCGATCCTTGTCGAACAACACAGTGCGGGGCGCGAATTTCTGGGCCTGTGCCGCGAGGAAGTTCATCACCACCGTCTTGCCAGAGCCGCTGGGCCCGATGATGGAAAAATTGCCCAAATCACCGTGGTGAAAATTGAAGAAGAAGGGCGTTGCTGATGTTGTCTCCAGAAGGGTCACCGCATCGCCCCAATGATTGCCGCTGGCCTGACCCAGCGCAAAACCGTGCAGGCTGCCAAAGCTCGCCATATTGGCCGAGGATATCAGCGCGCGGCGCACCACATATTGCTCATTGCCGGGGAATTGCGCCCAAAAGCTGGGCTCTAGGTTTGTGTCCTCGCGCACCACAATCGCGCCAGTATCCGCTAGCGCAGCCGAACAGGCGGCTGCTGCCTCGTCCAGCCGCGCCAAGTTCCGCTCGCGGATCATAACGGTGAGATGATGATCGCCAAATCCAACCGAACCATTGCCCAATGCATCGCGCGCAGCCTGCATATCGGCGCGTTCTGCCGCTGCATCTTCGTCAACCGAGCGCAGCCGCCGCAATGCCAGATCAATCCGTTCGCGTGCGGTCGTGCGTTCTGCGGGCGCGTAGCTTTCGCAAACGGTCATCTCGTAAGGCAGGCGCAGCAGACCGTCGAGCAGACCAGCAGAGGTCGCCTCTGGATAGTCTTTAAGGCCAAGGATCGAGGCAAAATCAGGCTCGCCCGAACCGCGCAATTCCATCGCATCCAATCCAAAACTCGCACGGCGATAGGGCAGCATTTGGCCGATATCTGTATCATCTGACGGGCGGCGCACCGGCCGCATTTCGCCATTATACAGCGCGCTCAAAAATTCGAGCATTTCGGAATTGAGGGCATCTCCGCCATCCGCGCTATAATCTGTGAGTATGCTGGCGCCGTAAGCCGATAGCGAGGCAACCAGCCCCGTCACCGCAGATTGCAAGGTCCGCACATCGCGCGGGTCCGCCTCAAGCTCGGCGTGGCCGGTCCTGTTCCACAGCCGCGAAAACCGCTCCATTAAACCCGCTTTGCCGCGCGCTGGACGCCGGATCAGCGTGATAAATTGGTCATTGATAAACAGCGATCCGCCCGCCAGCCGCTCTTTCCAGCGTGCATCAATATGCTGGCTAAGCGGGTCTTGGAAATCCGCATCCAGCTCCACCTGAACCCGGCGGCGGATCACATGGTGATACATCACAAAACGGCTATCGAGGGTGGACCTCAGCATCACTTCACGTGTTGCGGCGTGTGCGTTCAGGGCGTCGGAATCCTCTGTCTCAAACAGCAGGCCGGGCACTTGCACCGTAGTCATCACCGACCCATCGCGCAGCAGAACCATGCTTTCATCGATCAGGCGCGCATAAGGCAGCCGGTCGCCTGCAAGGGCTTCCTTGGCGCTCCAAGCAGCTGCTCCCAACCATTTTTGCATGCGTAATCGGCCCTCCTAAGGCGCGTAGCTATTGCAGCCCCAGCGTTTAAAATTTTTCACCCGCGGGCAAGTCGAAACTTTCGTAATCCAAAGATCAAACACGCGCGGCTCGCGCAGAGAAACAAAATAGCCAATCGCATGGGTGATAAAGGGCACAGGGATAATCCACAGGCTCTTGAAAATCAGAAACGCAATCGTGGTCACCATCAGATTGATGATGAAGAAATTCATCGTCACCCCTGCAAACATTTGCGGGCGGGTGAGTGCGCGGTGCACGGGATGGCGGGTTAGCTGCGTCATAACGCTTAGCCTGCCGCCCCTTGGATACCGGCCACAATTGCGCTGGCGCCAAACAGGATGAACACGCCAATAATGACGGTTGCGCCAAAGCGCCAATTCATCCGGCCTGTCAGCATCATAAAACCAATCGCTGCGACCGCCATCACGGCAACAGTGGTAGCAATCGTGCCCAGCAAAGTGCCCTGCAACCAGCCCAGCGCATTAACGACCGGGCCAGAGCCAGCCGGATCAGCGGCCTGCGCCAATGCAGCCGTTGGTGCAGCAAGCATAAATGCCATCAGGCTTTGGGCAGTGAGACGCATTTTCGAACGCATTTAGATCTTTCCTCAAATTCTCAAATTTCAATTGCGAGGCGCTACCGGCGGCACAGCCTGCACCGCTTGAACCCGCGAGTGATTGGACAAACGCGCCATAATCGCCGCGACATATTTCTGCGTTTCGCGAATGCGCGGGACACCGCCGGCACGCATGACACGGCCAGGCCCGGCATTATAGGCGGCCAGCGCCTTTTCAAGATCGCCATCAAACCGGTCGAGCTGCTGGCGCAAATAGCGTGCGCCTCCTTCCAGATTTTGCATCGGATCATCGGGATTGACGCCAAGCTCACGCGCAGTGGCTGGCATAAGTTGTGCCAGACCGCGGGCTCCTACGGGAGAACGAGCGCCCGCGCGCCAACGGCTTTCCTGCCACACCAGCGCCTCTATCAGGCTGGGGCTAAGGTCAAAACGCTCTGCCAATTCATGCACTTTGGCGGCATATTGCAGCGGAATGCCGCCGACATGTTCTCCAGGGATTGCGATGGCTTCGCGCGGAATATTGAGATCGCCGGAATATGGCGCGGACAGCGGCGTGACCTGAGCGCTTGGAGTGGCCGCTGGCATTACGACCGACTGGTCGCCCGCAATCCATACCGCTGCGCCATCGTCGCCAATTTCCAGAACATCAGCCGCCGCGGGACTGGCCGCAGCCGCACAAAATGCTGCTGTAACAATAGCGTAGTTACGCAAATGAATCGCTTTTCCCTCCATCACGAGACTGTGTTTACCCTAATTTTGCGCCTTGTGACAGAAATCATGCGTCTTAGGATAAGACTGAGCGATTAAGCGTTAGGGTAAACGGATGAAATGCAGGGTGAACGAGGCCTTATTTGTCCTTTACGGTAACTTGATCCATCGCGGGGCCTGGCATACCCATGCCGGTTGGCCATTTCGGCAGATAAGCCGCTTCTAAAGCGGCGACTTCTTCGGTTGTCAGTGCGATATCCAGAGCGGCCACTGCGTCTGCAATATGGCGTGGTTTGGTCGCCCCGATAATTGGCGCTGTCACAGCCGATTTGCTGTAATGCCATGCCAGTGCCACGCTTGCACGGGCTGCCCCGCGCGCTTCTGCAATGGTGCCAACCGCATCGATCACTGCGCGGTCGGCAGCGACGCCTTCTTTATAGAGCATTTTGCCAACACCGTCGGTTTGGCTGCGCACCGTTTCTTCATCATTGGCACGGGTTAAGCGCCCGCGTGCCAGCGGGCTCCATGGGATCACACCGACCCCTTCCGCCTCGCATAGAGGCAGCATTTCGCGCTCTTCCTCGCGGTAGAGCAGATTGAGCTGGTTCTGCATCGAGACAAACCGCGTCCAGCCATTAGCCCGTGCTGTTTCCTGCGCATTGGCAAATTGCCATGCAAACATAGATGACGCACCGATATAGCGCGCTTTGCCCGACTTCACGATATCGTGCAGCGCCTCCATAGTTTCCTCAATCGGGGTCACATCATCCCAGCGATGGATTTGGAACAGATCGACATAATCCATGCCTAGCCGCGTCAGACTATCATCGACGGCTTGCAGCAGGCTTTTGCGCGATAATCCGCCAGTGTTGGGAGCATTGCGCCAAGGCCCATAGGCTTTAGTAGCCACCACAATTTCATCGCGGCGTGCGTATTCGCGCAGCAATTTCCCTGTGATCTCTTCAGACGTGCCGCCCGAATAGATATTGGCGGTATCAAAGAAATTGATGCCTGCCTCAAGCGCGCCTTTGAAGAAGGGCCGCGAATCTTCTTCATTCAGAAGCCAGTCGCCGTGCCAGCCCTTGGATGTATCGCCATAACTCATGCAGCCAAGGCAGAGCCTTGAGACTGAAAGACCAGAATTGCCAAGACGGGTGAATTGCATGGTGATTTCCTATGAAAGAGTAAGCCCACCATCCACGATCACGGTCTGTCCCGTAACATAAGCGGACAGGGGCGACGCGAGGAACAATGCGACGCCCGCCATATCCTCCGGCGTGCCCATTCGGCGCATGGGGATGGATTTAATCGAGGCCTCGCGCCGTGCGTCATTCTCGGTCGTCACGGCGGTCAATTTGGTCGGGACAAGGCCCGGTGCAATGCCGTTCACGCGAATGTGGTCGCGCGCCCATGCCTCGCCCAATGTTTTCACAAGGCTCGCGGCCCCTGCTTTGGATGCTGCATAGGCGGGTGTGCCCATGGTCGATTTGAACGCTGCGACAGAGCTGACGACGATGATCGTGCCTTGGCGTTCGCTGAGCCCATCATGGAACGCGCGGGCGCAATCCATTACCGAATTCAAATTCACTTGGACGACATCATCCCAGCCTTCTTGCGCAAATTCAGCGCGGCCATAACGCACCGTGCCTTGGGACAGGACGAGCGTATCCATGGCACCCAATTCCGCCGCCAACGCGTCTGCCGCTTTGCGGTCCATCACATCGAGCCGGTGGTAGGTGAGGCCGGACAGATCGCTGCCCTCTTCGGCTGTATAGTCGCCTTCAGACACGCGCGTGCCCGTGACATGCACATCCGCACCGCGCGCCTTAAAGCTGTGCGCGATACCGTTGCCGATCCCGCTCGACCCGCCAATGATCAGCGCGGTTTTGCCGGTGAAATCCAGCGGATCAAATGGCACGGGAAATCACTTCCTTCATAATTTCAGATGTGCCGCCATAAATTCGCTGAACGCGCGCATCGCGCCACAGCCGCGCGATTGCATATTCATTCATATAGCCCGCACCGCCGTGCAATTGCAGCGAGGCATCAACACATTCCCACTGCATTTCAGTGTGCCATAGCTTGGCCGCGCTGGCCTCATCGGTGGTGAGTTCGCCGCGCAAATGGCGCGCGATTGCCCAGTCCAAATGCGCCCAGCCAACCTGCAATTTCGCTTGAAGATCAGCCAGCGTAAATTTGGTGTTTTGGAACTCAAACACCGTGCTGCCAAACGCTTTGCGATCCTTGGTGAAATTCACCGCTTCATCAAAGGCACGCTGCGCGCCGCCCATGGCGGATACGGCGATTGACAGGCGTTCTTGCGGCAGCTCCTCCATAAGGTGGATAAAACCGCGCCCCTCTTGGCCCAGAATATTGGTTTTGGGCACGCGGACGTCTTCGAAGAAAAGCTCCGATGTGTCGGCGGCATGTTGGCCAATTTTATCAAGGTTTCGCCCTTTGGCAAAGCCGGGCGTGTCGGCATCAACCAAGATCAGAGAGGTGCCTTTTGCACCGGCACTCGGATCGGTTTTCGCCACCACAATCACTACGTCCGCGTTTTGGCCATTGGTGATGTAGGTTTTGGAGCCATTGATCACCACATGATTGCCGTCCGCAACCGCGGTTGTGCGGATGCCTTGCAAATCGCTGCCCGTGCCTGGTTCCGTCATCGCAATCGCGGCGATCACATCGCCGGAAATCATACCGGGGAGATATTTCGCCTTTTGCTCGTCGCTGCCAAGCCGCTCAAAATAATTGACGGTGATGTCATTTTGCAGCGTGAAACCAGCGGATGATCCGATATAGCCAAGCTCCTCTGCCAGCACGCAGTTAAAGCCGAAATCCAAGCCCAGCCCGCCGTTTTCTTCGCTAACCGTAGGGCACAGCATACCCGCCTCACCCAGCGCTTTCCATGCTTCGCGCGGCGTGAGGCCAGCCTCTTCATGCGCATCCAAATGCGGCACGAGATGCTGCGCGAACACTTTGCGAACGGTATCGCGGAACGCCTCATGATCGTCATTATAGGCCGTCCGACCCGAAATGTTTAGCGCGGTAATTGCCATCAAATTTCCTTTAGTCTTTCAAAATCTCGCGCAAGGTTCCGTCATAATCCCAGCGCTTATTCGCGTTAATTAAGTGAAGCCGCCAATGATTGGCCGCCGCATCGCCGTCGCCGCTTTCGATCAAATCAATGAGATTGCGGAAGCTTTTGACGACTTTCTTCTTTTCATGGCTCGTGGTTTCCTCGTGGAGAGCCACGATTTGGAGCACCACTTGCCCCATCAAACCCTGCAACATCTGGATCATCAAATGCAGCGTTTCATTCCCGCCCAGCTCCACCAGCAGCCGGTGCGCCTCGTTAAAAGCGCTGAAAAATTCCTGCGTGCTTTTGCTCTCGCTCAAACCTTCGATCCGGTCGATTTCAGCCCGCAATTGCAGAAGCTTCGCCTTGCTGGCTTCGCGCGCCAGATTGCGCACTGCGAACAATTCAATCGCCAGGCGCGCCTCAAAAAGATCGGGCACGCTGACATTATTGGCCTGAAGCACAAAGCTGGCATAGCGGGCGACACTGCTGACATGGGGGCGGCTGACGCGTGCGCCTGTGCGCGATCCACGCGATACTGCGATCAGGCGCTCGGTTTCCAAGATGCGAAACGCCTCGCGCAAAGTGGGACGCGAAATGCCGAATCGCTCCATCAACTGGCCTTCTGAAGGCAGGGAATCTCCTTCTTCCAAATCACCTGAAATAATGCGCGCGCGAATGCGGTCGGCGACCAGTTCTGCCGTCTTGGGAATGCGATCAGGCTCATGCCCGCCCAGCGCCATCAGTCCAGAATTTTGCTCGTTCACAGCGCCCTATGCCCTTTTGCTTTTATCCATCTGAACTGGCTCATTCGACATAGTTAGCGATGTTGAGCTCGCTTGTCAGCCTGACAAATGGATGAGGCATTG
>JALZVZ010000109.1 GCA_023299945.1 Altererythrobacter sp.
TCTGATGAAGTCGCGCCTCAGCAAGAGGCGAGTGAAATTGCTGCAGAGGCAGCTGAAAAGCCCGCTAAAGACGCCAAAGCCCCCACTGCCGCTGAGCCGGCAGGCGTCCTGGAAACAAAACCGCCTGCTGAAGAAATTGCGCCAAATCTTATCCCTGCCGCATTTCACGGAACATGGGATTATATTGACGGCACTTGCACCCGCGAAAGCGACCTTCGGATGGAAATATCTGCGGGCCAGATTATCTTCTACGAAAGCCTAGGCCAAGTGAGGTCAATCGAGGCCAAAGACGAGATGAGCCTAGATGTCACCCTTGCGATGGAAGGTGAAGGCGAGGTTTGGACCAATGTCACGCGCCTCACATTGGCGGATGACGGCAATATTTTGACACCCTCTGCTGGCCTCGGCGAACAGGCCTATGAAGCAATTCCGCGTAAGCGTTGCAAGCCATGACCGCGCGCGCATCTGAACGCCAGCGCGCAACATCCGGCTCACCTTATGAGGCGCAATTCGGCTTTGCCCGGGCAGTGCGCGATGGCAACAGGATTGTCGTTGCAGGAACAGGACCGGTTGAGGCTGATGGTTCAACCACGCCAGGCGATGCAGCCGCTCAGGCGGAGCGTTGCTGCGCGCTGATTGTTGCGGCAATTGAAGAGCTTGGCGGGACAGTCAGTGATGTCATCCGCACCCGCATGTTGTTAACCGACCCGGCGGATCAAGATGCCGTCGGCGCAGTGCATGCGCGCTACTTTGGCGCTGCCAAACCGGCGGCAACCATGGCGGGCGTAGCTTGGCTGTGCCGTGCGGAATGGAAGGTTGAGATTGAGGCTGAGGCTTTGCTGAGCAAATAGATATGTGCGCTCAAGCAGGAAGAATGTGTGCACCTAGCTTTTGCGCCAATCTCTCGTGCACCAACGCTTTCAATGCATCCAGCGTTTGCAATGCATCCATTTGCTCAGCGGAAATCAAAAGCTCTGGCTCGCTGCTTTTATGCACCATGAGGATAGCTGGCAATGCGGGCTTTGTCTTTGGGTAAGCCGCCGCAAAATCATCGCTGTGATGGAACACTGGCTCCACCGGCAGACCGTCCAAAAACCGCCGCCACTCCCCGCGCATCGACACAAGCCCAAAGGTCAGAGCGCAAAGCGAACATGGATAGGTCGATGGCCGCAGCACTTTGTGCACGCCGTGCAGCACTGCATTCACCATTCCGCCTTCGGCGTTATAGACCAATAAAAGCTTGGGTCGGGGCTTAGAACTTTGACTCACATTCTCACATTCGAGGGTAAAACAGCTTTGGTTACAGGCCACTGATTTCGCGCAAGATCATTTCCAGCCATGCGCGTGGCTCTCGTCTCTTGCCAATGTCCGCGACGAATTCTTGACCCCGTGCAACGCTTTGTAGACGCCCGCCTCTGATCCAGCGGCTGGCGCGGTCGTGATAGGAAAGCCCGCCGCGCTTAAGCCACCTTGGCCGGTTCCACAGGCTCGGCGGGCCTTCAGGGATTGTCAGACGCAGAACATCTGAGGCAGGCGCATTATTGCAGCCTTCGCCTACATAAATCACATCGTTCTTGCCATGCATGCCCAGCGCATGGGGGTGATCCAAATCAATGAGCCATTGCGGCGCACCATGCACAAGCGGGACAATGGTTTCCACCCGCATATATCCGAATATTCGATGGTGCAGCTCGGCTGTTTGTTCACCCTTATGATCTGCGCGGAAAAGTCCGAAGAACAAGAACACATCTCCGACGCCCACACCTTGGCGCTCCAAATGGGTTTGCGCCGCGCCGACTTGTC
Organism: Altererythrobacter sp.; assembly: GCA_023299945.1. GTDB lineage: Bacteria > Pseudomonadota > Alphaproteobacteria > Sphingomonadales > Sphingomonadaceae > Erythrobacter. The sequence continues at coordinate 1,804 of JALZVZ010000109.1, forward strand.
CGAACAGGCAGATATTATCTGCAACAAACATCGGATCATGGTGGCACATATCACTTGCGCCCAATTTGCTCCGGCTTGCCTTGGCTGCCGCTTCGCCCAAGCCCAAATCGCCATAGCTGGTGTTAGAATAGCTGCCCGAAGGGATCGGCAGACTGCACGCGCGGCCACCCACAATCGGCGAAGCCCCGCCGCCCGCCGCACTATCAAATCCCTTTCGGCTGAATATAATCCGCATGGGCCGCCTTTTGCAGGGCTCTATTCATCCTGACAAGCTTACCGCTGCACTTGCGAAAATTGCACAGCTGGCTAGGTGAACGGATAGATGAAAGTTACAGCTCTAATTATGGCGGGTAAGCGCTCCGGTGTCTTGGACCCCTTAGCGGCCCGCGCCAATGTCTCGCAAAAATGCGTGGCTCCCGTCGCCGGCGTGCCAATGATTGAGCATGTTGTGCGTTCTGTGGCGGCTTGCGAGAAAGTTGGCGCTATTCGTATTGTTGCGCATGAGCATGATGAAATTGCCGCCCTGCCCAGCGTCAAACCGCTGTTACAAGAAGGCCGCCTGACTTTTCATGAGGGCAAATTCAACATCGTCGATAGCGTTTTTTCCGGCGCAGAGGGCGCGGACTTCCCCCTGCTGATTACCACAGCGGACAATTGCTTGGTTACGGCAGCGGGTTATTCTGAATTTATCGGCAAGGCGCTTGATGCAGAGGCAAGCGCAGCGGCGGCGTTCGCCCGCAAGGAAGATGTGCAAGCCGCTGATCCCATAGGCCAAAAGAAATTCTACGAGTTTACCGATGGCGGATATTCCAATTGCAACACCTATTGGATGGGCAGCGCAGAGGCTTTGGGCGCTGCAGAAATCATGCGCGAAGGTGGGCAATTTGCAAAATTTCCAGCCCGCATCGCCAAAGCCTTTGGTGTCTTCAACCTCATTCGTTTTTACATGGGATGGGGCACGAAAGAGAGCATATTTGCGCAAGTATCCAAGCGCTTTGGTTTCGAAATGATTCCAATTGTTATGTCCAATGGCGAATTCGCGATTGATGTCGACAATGTCCGCACTTTTGATGTGACCGAGCGTTTGCTGGCGAAACGCGCTGCTCCAACCCCGCAACCAGCAGGTGGCGGCGCGGCCTAATTGGCCGTTTGCCCACAACACAGATGAGCAGGCTCTTCCGCAATATTGGATGGCTCTTGGGCGGACGCGGATTTAACGCGGTGCTCAGCCTTATCTATCTGGCATTGGCAACACAGACGCTTGGCCTCAAAGGTTTTGGCTATTTCGCGATCATCATTGCTTTGGGCCAAGTGGTGACCGGCATCGCCTCTTTCCAAACATGGCAATTTATTGGGCGCTGGGGGGCTGAAAAAGATGGCCCTGCTCAGGCAACCGGCTTTGCCATCGCGCTTGATATTATGTCAGTAATTGGCGGCATAGTGCTGGCAGCAATCATGACTTGGACAGCAATATGGTGGCTGCCTCTACCCGGCGAGCTCCTATGGTTGACCTTTGGGTATTGTGTGGTCTCACTGCTTTCGATCCGTTCGACGCCGACAGGACTTTTGCGGTTAAGATTTAAATTTGCAACCGCCACTGGCGCAGAGGCGGTGCAACCTGCAATTCGGGCCGCTGGTGCCATATTGGCGTGGTTCTTCATGCCAACGGTCACCGGCTTTATCCTTGCCTGGGCGGCATCAGAAGTGGCCGTGGCTGCAGCTTTATGGATCGCGGCTACGCGCGAAGACCCCATCGATCTTTCGCAAGTTAGCCTGACCAAAATACCCGCCCAGCATAGGGATGCTTGGCGTTTTGTCTGGTCCACTAATATGAGCGGCAGCCTGACGATTGCGGGCAAGCAAGGGATGATCTTGGCAGTAGGCGCAATTGGCGGTGAGGCGTTTGCTGGCGGCTTCCGCGTGGCGTCCCAATTGGGACAGGCACTCATTGCACTTGCACAAGCGGTGTCCAAGGCAATCTACCCTGAATTAATCGATGCAAAAGACAATGCTAGGCTTATC
>JALZVZ010000110.1 GCA_023299945.1 Altererythrobacter sp.
CCGGGCTGCTCGGTGAGTTTTGGATAGGCCATAGTATTCTCTCCTGCAGCGCAGTCTACGCATGTCAGTAGAGAGGATCAATTCACATATGAATAGGCTTGCCAGTTACCGCCATCGCCGCTTCTTTCATCGCTTCGGCATGGGTCGGGTGAGCATGGCACGTATATGCGATGTCTTCTGACGTAGCGCCAAATTCCATCGCAATGCCCGCCTCTGCGATCATCGTGCCCGCAACGCTGGCAATCGCCCAAACGCCCAAAACGCGGTCTGTTTTTGCATCCGCAATTACTTTTACAAAGCCATCTGGCTCGTGATTGGTCTTTGCGCGGCTGTTCGCCATCATCGGGAATTTGCCGACTTTGATGGCTTTCTTGTCGCCGCCCGTTTGCTCTATTGCTTGCTCGGTTGTCAGGCCGACACCGGCAATCTCGGGCAATGTGTAGACCACGCTGGGAATTACATCATGGTTCACAATCCCGGTTTCGCCCGCGATGTTTTCAGCCACCGCAATGCCTTCATCCTCGGCCTTATGAGCGAGCATGGGCCCCGGGATACAATCACCAATGGCCCAGATATTGTCCACGGCGGTGCGGAAATCATGAGCGGTTTCAACTTGGCCGCGCTTATTCGTTTCAAGCCCAACATTCTCAAGGCCCAACCCATCTGTATTGGGGCGGCGCCCGATGGATACCAGAACGCAATCTGCCTCCATGGTTTCTGCGTCGCCGCCTGCTGCCGGTTCTAGCGTCAATACGGCTTTTTTGCCCTTAACGCTGACGCCTGTGACCTTGGTGGAGAGCTTGAATTCAATGCCCTGCTTCTTGAAAATCTTGCGCGATTCCTTGCGGATATCACCATCCATGCCCGGCAGGATTTCGTCGAGAAACTCCACACAAGTGACCTCGGCGCCCAAACGGTTCCAGACAGAACCGAGCTCAAGCCCGATAACGCCGCCGCCAATGACAATCATTGTCCCTGGCACTTTGGCCAGTTCGAGCGCGCCCGTGCTGTCGACGACAATACCCTTGTCATTGTCCACATCAACGCCCGGCAAAGACGTGACGGACGAACCAGTGGCGATCACAATATCCTTGGCCGTGACCGTTTCCGATCCGACTTTGACTGTATGCGCATCTTGGAAAGTGGCGAGGCCTTTGACCCATGTCACCTTGTTCTTTTTGAACAGGAACTCGATGCCTTTTGTCAGGTCGCCAACTGCGTCCAAACGCTGGCCATGCATTTTGGCAAGGTCGAGCTTTGGCTTCACCTCAATGCCCATACTGGCCATGGTGCCATTCGCCGCAGCGTCGAAATACTCGGACGCATGCAGCAAAGCCTTGGACGGAATGCAGCCCACATTGAGGCAGGTTCCGCCCAATGTTTCGCGCGCTTCCGCGCAGGCCACTTTCAGGCCCAATTGCGCGGCACGGATCGCCGCGACATAGCCGCCCGGGCCAGCGCCAATGACAAGGACATCGTAATCGTAGGAGTGGTCAGTCATTATGCGTAATCCTTAAAGATCAATCAGCATTCGGGTCGGATCTTCGATCGCGTCCTTGATGATTTTCAGCGCGGTCACAGCCTCGCGTCCATCGATCAGGCGGTGGTCATAAGACAGGGCGATATACATCATCGGACGGATCACGACTTCGCCGTTTACAGCAACGGGCCGGTCTTCGATCCGGTGCAGGCCAAGCACTGCGGATTGCGGCGGGTTGATGATTGGGGTCGACATCAGCGAGCCAAAGACGCCGCCATTGGAAATGGTGAAGGTGCCGCCAGTCATGTCGGCCATCGTCAGCGATCCGTCACGCGCACGCGCACCGAAATCAGCGATGTCTTTCTCAATCCCGGCAAAGCCTTTTTTGTCGCAATCGCGGATCACCGGCACGACCAATCCATTGGGCGCAGAGACGGCGACAGAGATATCGACATAGTCGTGATAGACGACCTCATCGCCCTCAATATAGGCATTGACGCTCGGCACGTCTTTCAGCGCGAGGCAGGCCGCCTTTGCAAAAAAGCCCATAAAGCCCAGCTTGATATCGTGCTTCTTTGCGAACAAATCTTTGTATTTGCCGCGCGCCTCAATCACCGCTGACATATCGACATCGTTGAAAGTGGTGAGCAGGGCGGCTTCTTCTTGCGCGCCCTTCAAACGTTTGGCGATTGTTTGGCGCATGCGCGTCATTTTCACGCGTTCGCTATTGCGGCTAGCAGGTGCAGGCGCGCTGCCAGCAGGGGCATCGGCCGCTTGAGCAGGCGCTGCGCCGCTTTGTTTGGCTTTGGCCGCAGCGATAACGTCTTCCTTGGTCAGGCGGCCATCCTTACCAGTGCCTTTGATTGTGCTGGGGTCAACGCCGTGTTCCAGCACCGCGCGGCGTACAGCGGGAGACAGCGTTTGTGATGCATCGCTGGCAGTGACAGCAGCAGGGGCAGGCGCGGCTTCTGTTTTGGCCGCCGCCGGTTTGGGAGCTGCCGAGGCCGCAGCACCTTCTTCAACGAACGCCAACACTGCGCCAACTTCGACCGTGTCGCCAACGGCAACCTTATGTTCTGTCAGGACGCCAGCGACGGGCGAGGGCACGTCGACCGCGACCTTATCTGTCTCAAGGCTGGCAATCGGTTCATCAACCGCGACCGCTTCGCCGGGCTGCTTCAGCCATTCGCCAATGCTGGCTTCGGTTACGGATTCGCCGAGGGCGGGGACAGTGATTTCAGTGGCCATGATAAGTTTCCTTGGACCTCTTGGGGTCTAGTCTTTTGAAAGGCCAAGCGCTTCAGCGACCAGGCTTTCTTGTTGTTCTAGGTGACGCTTGGCAAAGCCTGTTGCGGGCGAGGCCGCCGCATCGCGTCCGGCGTAAATCGGACGTTTGCCCGCGTGACCAGCCTTGCTCAGCGCGTGTTCGATCCCGTCCTGTACAAAGTGCCAGCTGCCGTTGTTTTTCGGCTCTTCCTGACACCATACCACGCTTTCGAGATTTACCATCCGTTCAAGCCGGATCGCCAATGGATCGCCGGGGAAGGGGTAAAGCTGTTCGATGCGCACGATCGACACATCCTTCAGCTTTTCCTCATCCCGCTTTTGCAGCAAATCATATGCAACCTTGCCGCTGCACAGGATCAAACGCTTGATCTTGGCATCGTCAATTTCGGTTGTGTCCGATTTGATTCGGCGGAATTGATGCTTGCCCAAAAATTCATCCGCAGAGCTTTTTGCCAAGGGATGACGCAGCAGTGATTTGGGCGTCATAATGACCATCGGCTTGCGGAATGGACGCAGCATTTGACGGCGCAATACGTGGAAATAATTGGCCGGCGTCGTGATGTTGCAGACCTGAATATTGTCGTTTGCACACAATTGCAGGAAGCGTTCGAGCCGCGCTGAGCTATGCTCTGGCCCTTGCCCTTCAAACCCGTGCGGCAATAGCAGCACAAGTCCGTTTGCACGCAGCCATTTGGCCTCTCCGCTGGCAATATATTGGTCGATCATGATCTGCGCGCCATTGGCAAAATCGCCAAATTGCGCCTCCCACATGACCAAGCTTTTCGGGTCAGCCATGGCGAACCCATATTCAAAGCCGAGCACGCCGTATTCAGATAATGTGCTGTCGTAGACTTCAAATTTGCCGTGGGGCAAAGTTG
>JALZVZ010000111.1 GCA_023299945.1 Altererythrobacter sp.
CGGTAAACACCGAAGTTTTTGTCGCAGCTATAGGCAATGAAAGCCTCGTCCACGGCATCAATTACAGCACGAAGGCCGTAAGCATCTTCTTCCATGCCATCGCCTAGCCCTTGGTAAGCGCAGTCGATAATCGGGAAGCATTCGCTGCTCGCCAATGCCGCTGCAATAGCGTCCCATTGCTCGTTTGAATAATCGATGCCGGTGGGGTTATGGCAGGATGCATGGAGCAAAATCGCTTCGCCAGCGCCCGCATTGGCAATAATGTCGAGCACCACATCGACATTCGCTGAGCCATCAGCGTTCGCATGCGCAAAGCCGGTCATTTCCAGCCCAATATCGCCAAGAATTTGCGCATGGTTGGGCCAGCTTGGCGTACCGATATGCAGTTTGGACACCTCTGCCTTTTGCGCCAGAGCCACTGCCAGCCGCACAGCGCCTGTGCCGCCCGGTGTCTGCATGCCGGTGATCCGCCCGCCGCGTGAGGGATTGCTGCCAAAGATATGCGGCATCAGCGCATTGACGAAGCCCATATCGCCCTCAGGGCCTAAATAGGCCTTGGTGTCCTGCGTATCGACAAGGATTTGCTCAGCACGTTTGATCGCAGCAAAGACCGGCGTTGCGCCTTCATTTGTGCGGTAAACGCCAACACCAAGGTCGATTTTATCTCTGCGATCATCAACAGCGTAGAGTTTGATCAGCGCCAGCAGCGCATCAGGCGATTGGGGAGAGAGATTTTCAAGCATGGAAACTCCATGCCTCTATGCGCAAAGAGCCGCAACCCGGTTTTTCCTGTCACAGCTCTTATGCGACCCTTTTTGAAGGGCTTTTATGCTTTTCGTCGTCCTAGAATGGCAACCATTTCTGTTTCTTGCTAAACTTCATATAGCCAGCATTCACGCCTAGCCGCAGGCCAGCGCCCACGCGCACAGGGATCATCACAATATCGCCGCGCCGCACATAGCTCGCGTGCAATCCGCCCACCAAATAGGCTTGGCCTTCACCGGCTGGGAAGCGTTTGTAAATGTCTTCTGTGTCGAACAAATTATAGACCAGCACAAAGGTGTTGCCGGCATTTGCGCCCGCATCCAACCCAATAGACGGGCCTGTCCAATAGACTTTGCGCTCGCCTTCAATCTTGTGATGCAAGGTGCCCGAGCCATAGCGTGCGCCGACAATAAATGCGCCGCCAGCCTCGCGGCCAATGATATAGGCATTGGGTTCGCCCTGATCTTTCAGCAGGCCTTGGATCATTTTCGCGACGCCTTCTGCGCCCTTGCCGAACACGCCTTCGGCCGCGCCAATCAGATCGTCTTCGCCGTATGTGGCAGAATCAGCACCGGTTTCAGCCGCGCCCTCTACACCTTCAGGATTACCATAATCGGTCCCTGCGGCTGCGGCGGTTTGGTCAACAGCATCAGTCGGTGCATCTTGATATGTGACCATCGCCTTTTCGAACGGGTCACTCGCCTCAGCCACTGCATCATTGGCAAGACCTTGCGCATTATCAGCGGTTTGCGAAACAGCGTCTTGTGCAGCAGTCGCGCCTTCCGCCAAATCGGCATCAATTGCGCCGGTAAAGGCAGCGTCGGGGTCAAAGCTTTCGACCTGCGCCGCAGCGGGAGCAGCAAGAGCAAAGGCAGCGGCGACGAAAACGCCGACAGCGGGTTTCAATTTGGATAAGATTTTTTTCATAACCCGAACTTTCTGCCATTAAACAGATTACTATATGGTAAACGTTATCCTAAGATCAGCTTCATTCGCAGGCGATGCAATGCATGAGCGGCAGAAGGAATCGAAAACGGGCTAGGCCGAGTCTAGAGCCCGCTTTTGTACTTCGCTGTAAGATTGTTCGATTTTTTACGCGAAGGAACTTGCCGCGTTAACCTGTCAGCCTTATAGCGCGCTTTCTTGATCCAGCAGACAACCCATCATTCAGGGCTCTGTTGTGCGTCAAAGGTTCGGAGACGTGGGTGAGTGGCTGAAACCAGTTCCCTGCTAAGGAACCATACCTATAACGGGTATCGAGGGTTCGAATCCCTCCGTCTCCGCCATAAAAGGCTTCGTCATTGGCGAGGCCTTTTTTGGTTTTGGGTTTAGCGTTTGGATGCGCGGCTCAGCATTATGACCGGAATTAAGCCCACAGCCAAGATTAGCAGCGCCGCTGTCGAGGCCTCTGCCAAGCGTTCATCGCTGGCCAACCGGTAAACACGCGTCGCCAATGTCTCCAGATTAAACGGCCGTAGGATCAGCGTCGCAGGCAATTCGCGCAAGGTATCGATAAAAACCAATGCCGCGCCTGCCGCGATGCTAAACCGCAATTGCGGCAAGTGTATCTGCGCCATGACCCGGCTCGGCCTTGCACCCAATGAACGTGCGGCGGCATCGACTTGGCGCGGCAATTTGGCCATGCCCGCACTGACCGAATTGAACGCAACCGTTAGAAACCGCACCACCAGCGCATAAATCAGAATGATGCTTGTGCCGGCCAAGATCAGCCCGCCGCTCCACCCGAATGTATCGCGAGCGAACCGTGTCAGCGATTGGTCAAACACTCCCAACGGCGCGAGCAATCCGACCGCCAGCAATGCGCCCGGCAGTGCGTATCCCAGCGTGGAAAGGCGCACGGCGGCATGAGCGCTGCGGCTGACCGACTGGCGCTGTGCATAAGCGAGCAGCACGGCGGCAAAGGCCGCGATAATAGAAGTGCTTGCGGCCAGTTTGAGACTGTCTGCGGTGTAGCTCCACAAATCGCCTGCGCTTTGC
>JALZVZ010000112.1 GCA_023299945.1 Altererythrobacter sp.
TCATCCAGCAACGGCTTCATCGCTCTATCCACATGAGCGCGCCAGCTCAGCACATCTGTCAGCGATGGCCGCGACAAAAGCCCGCGGGAAAAGCGCCCGATCCGCGCCCCTTCAGCCTCATAATAGGAGTTGAATAGAAACGGATATGTCTCGTCAAAAAGAACGTAACCCGGCGCATGATCGCGGAGCAGAAACGTCTCCCAAAACCATGTCGTATGGGCCAAATGCCACTTTGCTGGCGAGGCATCTTCCATCGACTGGATCGTCGCATCGGCATCGCTCAGCCCCGCGACTAAACCTTGCGATAAGCCCCGTGTCGCGGCAAATTGTGCAGATAGACTAATGCTCAAATCATCACCCGATTAGGCAGCATTTGCCTGACGCGTGTTGACCTCAGTGTTCAGCATTTCCGCCAATGAAAACGCGAGTTCCAGCGATTGTTCTGCATTGAGGCGCGGGTCGCAATGCGTGTGATAACGGTCGCCCAAACGCTCGTCTGTGATCGCCACAGCGCCGCCGGTGCATTCGGTCACATCTTGGCCGGTCATCTCAATATGAATGCCGCCGGGGTGCGTGCCTTCTGCGCGGTGCACATCGAAAAAGCCCTTCGCCTCGCGCAATATCCGATCAAATGGCCGCGTTTTAAATCCGCTGTCCGATTTCACGACATTGCCATGCATCGGGTCACAGCTCCAAACCACAGGATGGCCTTCGCGCTGAACGGCGCGGACAAGCGCCGGCAGACCGTCTTCGACCTTATCATGACCAAAGCGGCTGATCAGCGTCATCCGCCCAGCTTCGCGCGCCGGGTTCAGCTCATCGAGAAGGCGGATCAAATCATCAGGTTCCAGCGACGGCCCGCATTTCATACCGAGCGGATTGCCAATACCCCGCGCCCATTCAATATGCGCGCTGCCCGGGAACCGCGTGCGGTCACCAATCCAAACCATGTGGGCAGATGTTGCATACCAATCATTGGTGAGCGAATCTTGGCGCGTCATCGCTTGCTCATACGGCAGCAAAAGCGCCTCGTGGCTGGTGTAAAAACTGGTGCCTTGCAATTGCGGCACGGTGGCCGGATCAACCCCGCAAGCTTCCATAAAATCGAGCGCTTCGCCGATACGATCAGCTGTTTCAGCAAACTTGGTCGACCAGGGTGTGCGGCCCATAAAGTCGAGCGTCCACTGGTGAACTTCGCGCAAATTGGCATAGCCGCCGCCGGCAAAGGCGCGCAGCAGATTGAGTGTGGCCGCCGCCTGATTATATGCCTTCACCATACGCTGCGGATCGTTACGGCGCTGGACGGGATCAAATTCAATCCCATTGATATTATCGCCAAGATAGCTCGGCAATGTCACATCACCGATTGTTTCTGTGGGCGAGGAGCGCGGCTTGGCGAATTGACCCGCCATGCGTCCGACCTTGATCACGGGATGCTTGCTGGCAAAGGTCATCACGACCGCCATTTGCAAAATCACGCGGAATGTATCGCGGATGTTATTAGGGTGAAATTCTGCAAAGCTTTCAGCGCAATCGCCGCCTTGCAATAGGAACGCTTTGCCCTGTGCCACTTCGGCCAGATCCGCTTTGAGCGCGCGTGCCTCGCCTGCAAATACCAGCGGAGGATACGCCTCTAGCGTGGCTTCTGCTTCGGCCAATTCACCTGCATCTTCATAATTCGGCAAATGACGCGCTTCGAACTCTTTCCAGCCGTCGGGGGTCCAATTGTGTGCCATCGCTATACTACTCAATTCATTGTCTGGGCGCAGGGGTTCTGCGCGCAATTGCGTGTTCATATGCCGCAATAGCAAAGCGATTGGCCTGCGCGAAGCACAAATATTTCAGCGGTGCGAAGCGCATGTTTCGCGCATAGCCTATTTGCGCTTACCGTCCGGCAGGTGCCGCAGATGCAGCAACACTCGCAGGCGCGGGCACAGTCGTCGCCAATGTCTGCCCCTCTGGAATAACCGCCAGCTTCCAAGCGGCGCGCGCGCCCAAATAACGCTTGGCCAGCAAGGTCATGATCTCAGGACGGGTGCTGGAATGATCGACGATCAAACTGCGCAATAGGCCCACACGGCGCGGATCATAGGTCGATCCTTGCAAGTGATAGAGCCAAAAACCATTGCCCGTCAGTGCGCGGCTGATCTGTTGGCGCAATGGCTCTGTCACACGGTTCAGCTCGTCTTCTGTTGGGGGGCTGGCCGCCAGATCAGCGGCGATTTTATCGGCCTGCGCAAAGAACACAGGCACATCGCTAGGGCGCAATTGGGCAAAGCCCATAATCTTGCCGCCACCGTTCAAATCCACGGGCCAATTGGAGACAACTTGCGGGGCATAGCTTGCCCCTGCCTGTTCGCGCATCGCCTCTAGCAGGCGGTTGCTGAAGACCTGCGTGAGGATTTCCAACTGGCGCGATTCGCGAAGTGACGCAACGCCGCCCTTGGTTGGCCATGCAATCACAGCGGCCGCTTGGTTGGCATCACCCCTATGCGTGCGCACAGTTGGCGCTGCTGCCGGCGCTGGGAATGCCGGAATGCGCGCAGCAACATCGGCAGGGATGGCTGTGCGTGCAGGCAATGCGCCAAATGTTTTGGTCAATTGCTCAACCGTTTTTTCACGGTCAAATTCGCCAAATATCAGCACTTCGATAGGCCCTTGAGCAAGCAAAGGCTCCCACACTTTGCGGAAACCTTCCGGCGTTACCTTGTTCAACATATCGCGGTCTGGCGTGGCATAGCGCGGGTCTTTATCGGCGACCAAGAAATCCAAATCGCGGTTGATTATGCCGCTTGGGCTGGTGGCAAATGTGTCATAGGCCAGCTCCGCCGCCGCTTTGGAGCGCAGCACAGGATTGGGATCCCAGCGCGGCATGCCCAGCTTGGCGGCAAACAGATACAGCTGATCGGCCAAGTCCTCGCCCCGTGTTTGGGCAGAAAATTCAAACACAGCCTCGCCTATGCGGAAATCAAAGCCCAGCTTGCGGCCCGTGGCCAGCCGGTCGAGATCTTCTTGATCAATTTCGCCAAGGCCCGATCCCACCAATGCCGATTTACCAAGGCCAATATAGGCAGCATCATCAGCGTCAAAGGCGCGGTAGCCAGCGCCAAAACGCACCTTGACCGCAACACGGCCCGGCTCTGCATCATTGGCCCACAGAATGGCGCGAACGCCATTGCTCAAATTGATCTGTTCAATCTCTTCGACACCGGGCACGCCCAATGCTTTGCGCTCGGCCACTCTGCCCTGTTTTCCAACGGCAGGAAGGTCTTCGAACTTGATCGTCTTGCTGGCCAAACGCGCACTGGCATCAGCGGCCGCAGGCGCAGTGAAGGCAGCGCGCAATGCGGCAATATCGGCAGAGCCTGCATCAGGCGTAACATAGACACCGCGCAGCACATCGCCCTTGAACAGATTGCGCGTTCGGACCAGCACTTCTTCCGGAGTGAAGCGCGCTGTCATTCCGCGAAATACATTCAGCACGGTTTCGGGCGCTGCTACAGTTTCGCGGATATCGACGGCATTGACGATCTGATCGGCCAGTTTCGATCCAGCCAGAACGGTGCGCTGCTCATATTCGCTTTGGAAAATACTATCGAACTCAGCAATTTCGCGGTCGATTTCTTCTTGTGTCGGGGGATTTTCCAGCGCGTCTGCGATCACGCCGCGCACATCTTTCAACGCGCCGCGCCAATCAGCCGACAAAGGCGCGAAACTAACGAAAGTGGCATCGGTAGACCGCGAGACATCATCCTGCTGAACCTGCGCATAAAGGAAGCTGCCGCCACCGCGTGCACGTGATTCGAGCCGGCGGTTGATGATCGCTTGGGCCACCGCATCCATCAGCAAGCCTTCATTGTAGACAATCGTGTCGTTCACCGGCCGCCATGGACGCATGATGCCATAGGTAAGCGAGCGCGGCATATCAGTCTCGACCAGAACTTTGAGCTCGCCGATGGGATTTGCCGGATCGGCATTTGCAGGTGCCTTCGGATCGCCAAAATCGGGCGCTGGCGTGGTTTTGCCTTTGCCCTTCCAATCGGCAAACCATTGCTCGATCAGCTGGGCAAGGAAAGCAGGGTCCGCATCACCGGCGATAGAAATAACGGTGTTTTCGGGCCGGTACCAACGGTCATGAAAGGCTTGCATCGCGCCAGCTTTCGCGCCGCGCAATGTCGCATCTGTTCCAATCGGTGATCGCGTGGCCAGCAATTGCCCGGCGAACAATGTCGCCCGCGTGGCTTCGCTGACGCGCTGCCCTGCCCCGCCGCGCTCACGCTTTTCGGCCAGAACGATGGGGATTTCAGCATCCAGATTGGCTTGGCTCAAAATCGGCTCGCGGATCATGCCGGAAAGCAATTTGAACGTTTCCTCCAAATCAGCCGTGCTCGCATTGGGCAGGTCGAGCTTATAAACAGTGTGCGTCGGGCTGGTCTCTGCATTGGTGTCGCTGCCAAAGGTCGCGCCAAGGCGCTGCCAAGTCGGGATCGCCTCTGCTTGACCCAAATATTTGCTTTCGCGGAAGGACAAATGCTCCAGCAAATGCGCAAAGCCGCGCTCTGGTTCTTGCTCATGCAAAGAGCCTGCATCAATGCGGATACGGATGGATATTTGCCCCGGCGGGACGCGGTTCTTACGCACGGCATAGCGCAGACCATTGTCCATCGCACCAAAAGTCCAATCGGGATCGCGCGGGACATCCGACCCTTCGTAAATCCATGGTGTCTCATCACCGGTTTGCGCGCTGGCAGGCAAAGTCACCGCACTAGGATCTATTGGCGGCAATGTGAGCGCTTCTGCCGTGTCTTGTGCGGTCAGCGCCGTGAACGGAATAAGAGCGAGGGATAAGGCGCCGAGCGCCCCGAACAACCTAGGGTTTAGCAATGTCATGGGTGCGACTATAAGGAACCATCTTATGAAGGGATAGTGAATGATGCGCTCAAAGCAGAAAACCTATTGATTGCACACCTTGTCCTGCGCTCGCTTCGCTCCTACATCCCCA
>JALZVZ010000113.1 GCA_023299945.1 Altererythrobacter sp.
TTGCGTGCCCATCCAGGCGGCGACGCGCCCAAAGTGGTGTTTTGTACGACCGAGAATGACGTCGCCCATATCCGCAAAGCAATCGATGCTGGCGCAGACGAATATGTGATGAAACCGTTCGATCACGAGACGCTTCAGATCAAGCTGCAACTCGTTGGGTTTAGCTGATCGAGGCTTACTATGAAGTCTCCTACGCCCTCTCTACAAAAGCTTCACCCTAAGGTGGGCAACAGCCTATCAGGTAAGCCTGATCCGCGCGTCAACATCATGGTTGTCGACGATAGCTTGACCGTGCGCACCGTCTTTGCGCGTATGGTTACAAGCGATGCTTCGCTCAATCTGGTTGCCACTGCCAGCAATGCAGAGGCCGCGATCGAACAATTGGCTAGCTGCTGCGTTGATGTCATCCTGCTTGATCTGGAAATGCCCGGCATGGGCGGGATAAAGGCCCTGCCTGCATTAATCAGGGCTTCGAAGGGTGCGAAAATTTTGATCGTGTCATCACTGACGAAACTGGGCGCGAAGCACACATTGGATGCGCTCGCATTGGGCGCGGCTGATACCTTGCTCAAGCCCAGATCCGGCGGTTTTGACGAGGCCTATCGGCTAACGCTGCTCAGTAAAATCCGCGCGCTCGGCATTGGTCAAAACGATTCAACGCTCCCGCCAACACTGACCAATTCGCAGGATTATCAAACCGCAATTGAGGCGCGCGAAACCGGACAAAAGCGCCCGGAAATCATCGCCTTTGGCGCATCCACCGGTGGCATCCACGCGCTCAATATTGTGCTGGGTACCCTGCCCAAAAATTTCGATTTACCTATCGTCATCACTCAGCATTTGCCCGTAAGTTTCGTGCCAATCTTTGCCCGGCAAATTGCAGATGTGTCGGGCCGAAAAACGGTAATTGCAGGCGACGGCACAAGGATCGAGCGCGGCATAATCGCAATAGCTCCAGGTGATGCGCATCTGGAATTCACCCGCACAGGCGTCCATGTTTACACCAAAAATTGCGACGAGCCGGCGGCGAGCGGCTGTCTTCCCTCGGTCGACCCCATGCTGGCCAGTCTAGCGAAAGTTTACGGCGGCCGCGTGCTGGGCATCATCCTTTCGGGCATGGGCCGTGACGGCGCCCAAGGCGCAGAAGCGCTCGTTGCAGCAGGCGGCACAATCATCGCGCAAGATGCCGCCAGTGCCGCTGTATGGGGCATGCCTGGCGCCGTATCCAAAGCAGGACTTGCCAGCGTCTGCCTGCCTCCAGAAGAGATCGCCAGCGCGATCACTTTTACCGCTGGACTTGCTGCATGGAGATAAATGAAACCTCCTTTCAGATCATTGCAGACCTTCTGATCAAACGCACTGGCCAGCAGCTAACGCAAAGTCGCCGCTGGCGCATTGGCACGGCTTTGTCCGCCGTATTCAAGGAATATGGCGTTGAAAATGCTGAGCAGTTGGTCTGCGTGCTCGCCGATACGAAAGACCCTTTGCTAGAACGCAAAATCGTCGAAGGTTTACTCAACAACGAAACCTATTTCTTCCGCGACAAACCAACATTTGATCAACTGCCTAAGGATATTCTTCCGCTGCTGGCCGAGCGCCGAAAATCCAGCCGCCGTTTGCGGATTTGGAGCGCTGGCTGCTCCACGGGGCAAGAGCCGCATTCCATCGCTATGGATTTAGATCAGCAGCGCGCGCGGTGGGCTGATTGGTCCGTAGAAATCCTTGGAACCGACATCTCGCAACATGCTTTGACCATTGCCTCGCGCGGTCTGTTCAGTCAGTTCGATGTGCAACGCGGCCTTAGTATACTGCAGACACTTCAGCATTTTTCAGAAGGCAATGAGGGTTGGCAATTGTCTGATAATATTCGCAAAAGATCGCGGTTCATGCAGCACAACATTTTGGGCCGCCCGCCCTCGCCGGAGAAATTTGACCTGATTTTGTGCCGCAATGTGCTGCTGTATTTTGACAATCAAACACGCAACCACGTGCTTGACCGCTTGTTCAGCGCGCTGGCACCTGATGGCTTTTTGATGCTTGGTGCCGGAGAGAATATGGCGGGACTTAGTGGCAGGTTCTCATCTTCAAACGGGCTGCTCAGCACCTTTGAAATCGCCTCGGCCTGCACCAGCTTTAAGAGTGCAAGCACCGTCTTGGCACATGGTGACAATCCCGCCTAGGCAGCCTGCATCCGTATAAATGCGCAGCAGATGGTAAACACGGCGTTTACTATAAATTATCGAAATTACATTAGCCCCTGAAACATGCACGGTGAAATTGTATGTAAATTGGGGAGCAAAATTTTGAATCGGGACCATATTTCTAGACTGGCTTCGGCAAGCGCACGTCTCATCTGCTCCAACGCTGGGAAATCTGCATGACCGAATTATCCAATCTCGATGCGCTATCCACGCCCGATGATAAAGCTGTATCCACCGCACCCAGTGCAGACGCTTTTCGTTACGATAGTGCCACCCAAGGAGCCATTTTGGGATTGCTTTCACGGCTGAGTGAAACCGCAAAAGTCGCCATCATTACCATTTTACCCCTGTCGCTTGTGCTCTTGTTAGGCGCGATTTCATACGCCGCCTTGGGCAATATTTCTCAAACAATTGTGTCGGGCGATACGCAGGCAATGGCTAAAGCCGCAGCCAATGCTGAAACCTTGCGCGGTGTCATCATCGGTATTGTGTTTGCAGGTCTATTGATTGCGATTGGATCGATCATTGCAATCAAAGCGGATGTTATCCGCGCATCACGCGATTTGGTTGATTGCCTCTGCCAGGTTGCAAGAGGACGCAGCGATATTGTCGTACCACACCGAAACCGAAGTGATGATTTTGGCAAGCTCGGTGATGTGATTGAGGAAGTGCGGCTTGCTGGCATTGAGTTTGCTCAAATGCACACAGAGCGCACAGCCCGCGCCAATCAGGAAATTGAAGAACAGGCACGCCTGCATTTGCAGCGCGAAGAGAATGACGCCAAGCGAGACGCTATGCTCGCCAATCTGGCCAAGCAATTTGAACATACCGTGGGCGAAGTGGTCAGCGGCGTTGCCTCCGCCTCCAGCCAATTGCAGGCCACGGCCAGCAAAATGGCCGAAACAGCAGAAGAAACCTCGCGCCAAACATCAGAAGTCGCAAGCTATATGCAAGAAGCCAATGCAGGCGCAACAGCAGCGGCGGCGGCAAGTGATGAATTTGCGCTATCTATCGGCGAAATCAGCCGTCAGGCCGCATCCTCTGCCGAGATGGCCCGCGATGCAACGCACTCCGCGCAACAAGCTGATAAGACCATTTCTGCACTCTCCGCTTCTGCTGAAGAAGTCGGCGAGATTGTGGAGTTGATCCATACGATCGCACAGCGCACCAATCTGCTCGCATTGAATGCTTCCATTGAGGCGGCGCGCGGCGGCGAATCTGGCCGCGGCTTTGCCGTGGTTGCATCTGAGGTAAAAGAACTCGCCATGCAGACCAGCCGCGCCACCGATCAAGTCTCTCAACAAATCCGTTCGATGCAGGAAACCACCGATGCCAGCGTTGCGGCATTGGGCACTATTGCGGGGCAAATTGCGCAATTGGAAAGTACGTCGGTTTCCATCGCCAGCGCGGTGGATCAGCAATCAGTCGCAGGACAGGATTTGGCCCGCAGCATTGATTTGGCCGCCCGCAGCTCAGAGCGCGTATCCTCCAATATTGGCGATGTCCGCTCTTTGTCATTGTCGACCGGCGTCGCCGCCTCGCAAGTGCTGTCTTCCTCGACCGAGCTTGAGACACAGGCGACCAAATTGCGCAGCCAAGCAGATGCGTTTTTGCAGAAAATCCGCGACTGATTAAGCGGCCGATCTTGCAGATTTTGCGATCGATGAGGTGGCGTTACGAATTGAAATGGCTGTGGACGGTGGCATGGACGGAGGCACACCAGCCGGAAAGCGCAACTGCCTGGAAGCTAGTTTAATCTGACAAGGCCATCAAACCATGCTGCAACACTCACACTTCCGCAGAAACCGCCCGAATGACCCCGCGGATCTCAGCTAGGCCCTTCATGCGGCCAATCGCTGAATAGCCCGGGTTGGATGTCTTGCTGATATCTCCCAGCATCAAATGGCCGTGATCGGGCCGGATGAAAATTTCCCGCCCCAATGCACGCTCATTGTCTACCAAATTGCGGATCACTGCGACCATATTGATATCGCTATCAAGGTGGCTTGCTTCAAAAAACGAGCGTTGCTCAGCCGGATCGCGAGTCACACCGCGCAGATGCGCAAAATGTATCCGGTCGCGAAACTGCTGCGCCATTTGCGGCAGATCATTGTCGGGTCTGCTGCCGTAAGTACCGACACATAAAGTAATGCCATTGCACGGGCTAGGAGCCGCTTCGAACAATTGATCGAGGTCATCCGGCGTGCAGATCACGCGCGGCAGGCCGAACATATCCCATGGCGGATCGTCGGGATGTATCGCCAGCTTCACATCCAGCTTTTCAGCGACAGGCAAAACGCGGGCAAGAAAAGCGACAAGGTTTGCCCGCAAAGCATCGTGATCCATATGCGCGTAGCGAGCCAGAGCTGCGCGGAAATCATCCAGCGAATAGGCATCCGTCATTCGCCCCGGCAGCCCTGCGATAATCGTCTGGGTTAGCTCGGCCTGCTCAGCTGCATCCATGGTCTCAAAGGTGCTTTTCGCTCGTGCGATCTCATCGACGCAGTAATCTGCCTGAGCATTTTCGCGCTTCAGAATAAACAGATCAAAGGCAGCAAAACGGTCCTGATCAAAGCGCAACGCATAAACGCCGCTGGGCAATTGGTAGCGCAAATCGGTGCGCGTCCAATCAATCACAGGCATGAAATTGTAGCAAATGGTTTTGATGCCCTCTGCCGCCAAATTCTCCATGCTTTTGATCCATGCAGCAACGTATTTCCCGTGGCCGTCGGCCGCGAGCTTAATATCATCATGGACCGGAATGCTCTCCACCACTGTCCAATGCAGCGGGGTCAGGCTGGCGTTGTCTTCCTCAACCATTGCCTTATGCGCAGCGATCCGATCACGCGGCCAAGCCTCGCCAATGGGGATGTCGTGCAGCGCGCTGACAATATCGGTCGCGCCGGTTTGGCGGATTTCTGCAAGGCTAACGGGATCATTAGGCCCAAACCAACGCCAAGATTCGCGCATATTTCTCCCCTTCCTTAGCTATCGATCATGCCCATAAGGCCCTGAAAGCCCATATAGCCGGTCACCAACGAAAACAGGAAGATACCAACCAGTCCCGCATTGGTGAGCGCGGAATTGCGGTGTGCCCCCATCAGATCGGCTCTGCTGCCAAGGTAGATTATACAGGCGACCGTCACGGGCAAGAGCACCACGTTAAACGCTTGCGAGAGGATCAGCACGAAAACGGGACGCGCATCAAACAGCGGCACAACCAAACCAAGCAGCGAAATTGCAAAAACAAAGATACGGTATTTGGGCAGGGTCATATCACGCGGGGTGCCGCGAAAATCGCACAGTAGCCAAGGGATCATCAAAAGATTGGGAAATTGCGAAGAGACGCCTGCGGCAATGATGCCAATGGCAAAGATCGACACGGCCAGCGGTCCGGCCAATGGCTCCAGAAGGCCAATCATTTGCGACGCAGAGTCCAGCCCGATACCTTGCGCAAACAAACTGCCTGCCGCCGCCGCCATAATCGACGCGCTGATAACGAACATCATAATGGCAGCAAAGGCCGCATCGCGGCGCTGTTGTTTATCGTGTGCAATCGTCCAGCCTGCCTCCTTCACCAAAGTCGTGCGGATGATGAATAGGCCAGAGAAAATCGTTGTGCCCACCATCGACGCGATCAGCAGCAATGGTCCCGTTTCACTCGATGCGACATCCGGCACAGAGGGAACCAGCCCTGCCACCATTGCCCCCACTGGCGGCATCAGAAGGAAGAAATTGAGCACAAAACACGCAGCCATAATCGCCACGATCACGGCCAAAGTGCGCTCAAACACCTGAGTGCGTCCGCTCCAGAAGATGAAATACGCCACCGCGCAGAAAAACGCCGCCCAATAGATCGGCGCAATACCGCCTGCGATCATTGTCTTGGACCATTCGTAGCTGATCTCAGCCACGATACCCATGACGCCCATCACACTGCCGCACACGCCCACGCCCAGCGCCGCGATAAAGAATATGCCGACGCCAGGGTGGATGTGTTTTCGGAACGCCTCCAGCGCTGTCTCGCCGGTCACCAATGTGTAGCGGCCATAGGTCGCAATCATCAGATAGGTCGCCGCGCAAGAGATCAGCACAGTCCACAGCAAGCTCATGCCGTAATTGGCGCCCGCTGTGGCCATTGTGGTCACAGAGCCAGTGCCAATGTTAAAGCCCAGCAAGAATATGCCCGGCAGGAACAATGCCAGCTTAGCCTTCCAGCCCGACCGATCCGCCTTGTCTATCATGACGGCCCGCTATCAGGAGAAGAAGGCAATGCGCCCATCTATCTTTGCACGCGGCCTGAACCGTCGCCGGACATTAGTTTTTCCACTTCGGGCACGGTGACGCGGTTAAAGTCGCCGAGGATGGAATGCTTGAGGCAACTGGCGGCCACCGCAAACTCTAGACTTTGCTGACGGTCTTCATAGGCGTTGAGGCCATAGATGATCGCCGAGGCGAAGCTGTCACCGCCTCCGACACGATCGACGATGTCGGTCATCTCGTAACGGCGCGAGAGTTTGAACCCGCCGTCTCTTGTCCGCAAACACGCCGACCAATTGTTGCGGTCTGCACTCATGCTTTCCCGCAAGGTAATCGCGATCGTGTGCATGTCGGGATAGATATCGAGCACCTTGGCAGACAAAGCCTCATACTTCGCCGTATCCAGCTCGCCGCTTTCAACATCCACATCGACCGAGATATCGAGCGATTTCTGGCAGTCTTCCTCATTGGCAATGCCAACATCGACATATTTCACCAGCTCACGCATGACTTCGGGTGCGGTCTTGCCGTACTTCCACAATTTACCGCGGAAGTTGAAATCGCAAGACACCGTTACGCCCGCCGCTTTCGCGGCTTTTACGCACTCAAGACTAAGGTCTGCTGCCGATTGGCTGAGCGCTGGCGTGATGCCGGTAATGTGCAGCCATTTCGCCCCAGCAAAGATCGCATCCCAATCAAAATCGCCTGGGCCAGCTTGGCAGATGGACGAACGATCACGGTCATAGACAACTTTGGAGGGACGCTGGTTTGCGCCTGTTTCCAAGAAGTAGATGCCCACGCGGTCACCGCTGCGCTTAATCTGCGCTGTATCCACGCCAAAACTGCGCAGCTCTCGGATCGCGGCCTCGCCAATATCATTATCCGGCAGCGCCGAGACAAAGCCAGCATCGAGCCCGTAATTGGCAAGCGCGACCGCGACATTGGCTTCGCCCCCGCCAAAAGTTGCCTCAAATGCAGGCGATTGAAAAAAGCGCTCATGCCCCGGCGTCTTAAGCCGCAGCATGATTTCGCCGAACGATAGAAATTGAGTCATTTGGGGAGGAGCTTTCGTGTGTCCTAGGAGTAATGAAAAGCCTTACGAGAAGGCAAGACCACCATTGATGTCGTAATTTGCGCCGCTGATGTAGGACGCCTCATCAGATGCCAAATAGGCAACCAGATCAGCGGTTTCTTCAGGGCGACCCTGACGCTTCAACGCTGTTGCATTGGCAACGTTTTCACGCACTGCATCAGGTGTGAAATTGTCATGGAACGCGGTCGCGATCATGCCAGGGCACAGCGAGTTAACGCGGATGCCTTTGGGACCGAGTTCTTTTGCAAGGCCGCGGGTCATGGTCATCACAGCGCCTTTTGACGTGGCGTAGGCAATCGCGCCGCCGCCGCCGCCGTCACGACCCGCCTGCGATGCAAGGTTCACAATCGCTCCGCCTTCGCCCATCAGCGGCGCAGCAGCTTTACAGGCGAGGAAAGTCGAGGTCGTATTGAGCTGCATAACGAAGTTGAAGAACTCTTCGTCCATCTCTTCCAAAGTCTTGCGTGCAACCAGACCGCCTGCATTGTTAACCAGCACGTCAATTTTGTCGCCAAAGGCTGCGCGAGATGCGGCGATAAGCGCATCCACATCGGCAGGTTTGGTGACATCCGCTTTCACTGCAACGGCCTTGCCGCCGGCCGCTTCAACAGCTGCAACGGTAGCATCAGCATCGGCTTGATTATTGTTATAGTTCACAACAACATGCGCGCCTTCGCTGCCGAGTTTCACGCATACAGCGCGGCCAATGTCGCGGCTACCGCCGGTTACGATTGCGACTTTACCTGCAAATTTCATATTCTTTAGTCCCACATTTAGATTGAATTTGAATGCCTGAGATTAGGCGGATTTCGGTTTGAGAGGTTTGAT
>JALZVZ010000114.1 GCA_023299945.1 Altererythrobacter sp.
TGCCCGGTGTTGGTAGTTTCAAAGCATGCGCAGAAGGGCTGCACGCGATTCCCGGCATGGTGGATGCGATGGGCGAGCGCGTGCATGTCGGCGGCGCGCCATTCCTTGGCATTTGTGTGGGCATGCAATTGCTGGCCGCGCGCGGGCTGGAGCATGGTGAGACAGCGGGACTTGGCTGGATTGATGGCAGGGTGCGCAAAATTGAAGCTTCTGATCCTGCAATAAAAATCCCGCATATGGGTTGGAATGATGTGGGCCTTGCGGGCGATGCTAAAGATCATCCGGTGCTAGAGGAGGGCGAGGCGTATTTCCTCCATTCTTATCACTTCGCCGCTGAAAACCCTGCCGACATCGCCGCCCTGACTGATCACGGCGGCGGGCTGGTCGCAGCGGTTGCGCGGGACAATATCCTCGGCGTGCAATTTCATCCCGAAAAGAGCCAGCAATATGGTCTCGATATGCTAACCCGTTTCTTGGAGTGGAAGCCTTGATTATATTTCCTGCCATCGATCTCAAAAACGGCGAAGTCGTGCGCCTGTCCGAAGGCGATATGGACCGCGCAACCGTCTATGGCGACAATCCTGCGGCGCAGGCCATGCTGTTCGCGCAAGCCGGAGCGGAGCATTTGCATGTCGTCGATTTGGATGGAAGTTTCGCGGGCAAAACCGAGAACCGCGAGGCTGTTGAGGCGATCATCAAAGCCTTCCCCGGCCATGTGCAATTGGGCGGCGGTATCCGCGATGCGGCGGGTGTTGAGGGCTGGTTTAACCTCGGCGTATCGCGCGTTGTGATGGGCTCTGCCGCGCTCAAAAACCCTGAATTCGTCAAAGATATGGCAAAGGAATGGGAAGGCGGCATCGTTGTCGCTGTCGACGCAAAAGACGGCATGGTCGCAACCGAGGGCTGGGCGGAATTGTCTGATGTGCCTGTGGTGGATTTGGCGCGCCGGTTCGAAGACGCTGGCGTTGCCAGTCTGCTGTTCACCGATATTGGCCGCGATGGCCTCTTAAAAGGCGCCAATATTGACGCGACATTAGAGCTCGCTCGACAGGTTGATATTCCCGTCATCGCCAGCGGCGGGGTGAAGGGCATTGACGATATTCATGTCCTATCCCTGCATGCCAAGGACGGGATCGAAGGCGTGATTACGGGGCGCGCTTTGTACGAGGGCAAGCTCGATCTGGCCGCCGCGATTGCTGTTGGGAATAGGGGGTGACGATCTCCGATATTGCTCTGCTTGCGTCGATTATGGTCCTCATTGTCGTAGTTGTTGATTGGCGACGAGGTGTGACTGGCCTAGGCAAGATGACATTGACCAAAGAAGGTTCCCCAGCACAGTATTGGTTGGCGATTTGCCTCTATCTAAATTTTGCATTCGGAATGTTTTGGCTCGCAGGCAAGGCTTATGAGCCTTCAATTTTTGACGATTGCGATATTAGGAGCGAGACCTGCACTATAACCTTTGAGTCTGTGCCATGACCGTCCGCATCCGCGTAATTCCCTGCCTAGACGTTGCCGAGGGCCGCGTTGTGAAAGGCGTGAACTTCGTCGATTTGGTCGATGCGGGTGATCCGGTGGAGCAGGCCCGCGCTTATGATGCGGCGGGGGCGGATGAGCTTTGTTTCCTCGATATTTCCGCCACGCATGAAGGGCGCGGCACATTGCTTGATATTGTCCGGCGCACAGCTGAGGTGTGCTTTATGCCGCTGACGGTGGGCGGCGGCGTGCGCAGCGTCGAGGATGCGCGAGCATTGCTGCTGGCAGGCGCAGACAAAGTCGCGATCAATTCTGCCGCTGTGGCTCGGCCTGAATTGGTGGCAGAGATTGCCGCGAAATTTGGCAGCCAATGTGTGGTGGCATCCGTCGATGCGCGGCGCGTAATCCTGCCAATTGGCGAGGCCGTGCCGCAATGGGAGATTTTTACTCATGGCGGCCGCAAACCCACCGGCATCAATGCGGTGGATTACGCCAAACAAGTCGCCGATCTGGGCGCAGGCGAATTGCTGGTGACCAGCATGGATGGCGACGGGACGAAAGGCGGATATGATCTGGAATTAACCCGCACTATTGCCGATGCCGTCAGCGTGCCGGTTGTGGCCAGCGGCGGTGTTGGCAATCTCGATCATCTGGTCGAAGGCGTAACCAAGGGCCATGCCAGCGCAGTTTTGGCGGCAAGCATTTTCCACTTCGGTACGTATTCCATCGCTGAGGCGCATGAAGCATTGCGGGCGGCTGGATTGCCAGCGCGCGCCTAAGCGGGTTATTGCAGAACCATGGATACTCTTAAAAATCTTGAAGCCACGATTGCCGCGCGGGCCAGCGCCTCGCCGGACAGTTCTTATGTTGCGAAATTAAACGCGGGCGGCACCGGAAAAATCGCGCAAAAACTAGGTGAGGAAGCCACCGAAGCGGTGATCGCCAGCCTGTCTGGCAGCGCAGAGGAATTAACTGGAGAGGCGGCGGATGTTATCTTTCACCTTATGGTGCTGCTGCAAAACAAAGGCGTGGCTTTGAGCGATGTGATGGCCGAACTGGACCGGCGCGAGGGTGTGTCCGGCCTCGATGAAAAAGCCAGCAGGAGCGAATAATGGCGATTGATGCGACGCAGCCTTATGATGACAGCAACATTTTTGCGAAAATTCTGCGCGGCGAAATCCCGTCGACCAAAGTCTATGATGATGAGTGGGCCTATGCGTTTGAGGATATCAATCCGCAGGCCGATATTCACACACTGGTGATCCCCAAGGGGCAATATGTCAGCTGGGATGATTTCAGCGCGCGTGCGTCCGACGCAGAAATTGGCGGCTTTATCCGTGCGGTCGGCACGGTTGCGCGGGCCAAAGGTTTGGTCGAGCCCGGCTACCGTCTGCTTGCAAACATCGGGCAAAATGGCGGGCAGGAAGTGCCGCATTTGCATGTCCACATCTTCGGCGGGCATCATTTGGGACCGATGTTGGTCAAATAAGCGGGGCTTTACCTCAGATAAGACTCGTTTCACCGCCGTTCATACGGCCAAGTTCAATAGGCTCTTTTCAGCGATTCAACGCTGGGTTAGAGCATGTTAACGATGATTACTCCCAATCCTCAACCTCAGCCCCCGGGCGGATGCTTTGACGGCAAAAAGCACCTTTATGCTGTGCGCGTCTATTATGAGGATACCGATCTGTCGGGCATTACATATCACGCCAATTACCTGCGCTGGTTCGAGCGCGCGCGCTCTGACCTTTTGCGAATGCTGAAGATTGACCAGCGCGCCGCAATTGAAGCGGGCGCCAATGATCCGGCAGCAGGCGGGGCCTATGCAGTCGCGGATATTCACCTCAAATATTTGCGCCCCGCGAAGCTAGACGACGATGTTGTGCTCGAAACCCGCTGCACAGAGCTGGGAGCGGCCACGTGCCGAATGGTGCAGCGCGCGATCCGCGGGTTTGGCACAGACACCCAAGAAATTCTCGCCGAGGCCAATTTGCGCGTCGGCTTTATCGCCTTAAACGGCAAGCCAAAGCGGCAACCGACTGAATGGATCGCTGCCTTTAAAACTGTTCTGGAAGACAAGAGCTGATGATGTCTAATCTATCCCTTTTTGCCGCTGCAACCGCAGCCGCTAATGCTCCCACCAGCCTTGACCCGCTGGAGCTGTTTCTGGACGCGGATATCGTCGTCCAAGCGGTTATGCTCGGGCTGATCTTGGCCAGTATCTGGACATGGATGATCATCGTCTCCTTCTCGATGCGGATGGGCAAGATTGAAAAGGGCACGCGCCATTTCGAAGAAGATTTCTGGAAGACCAGCGATGTCGGCAAATTGCTGAATTCGGAAAGCCGCAAAGCCCATCCCGCTGCGCGGATCGCGAGTTCTGGTATGGATGAATGGAAGCGCTCAACCAAGCTGAAGCCGATTGACCGCGAAGGCACCCGCCAGCGTTTGGCAGGCGCAATGGAAAGCCGCGTTGCGCAAGAGGCGGATGATTTGGCCGCGCGTTTGAACTTTCTTGCAACGACCGGCTCGGTTGCGCCGTTTGTAGGTCTGTTCGGCACGGTGTGGGGTATTATGAACAGCTTCTTCCAAATCGGCGCGCAGGAAAGCTCGTCTCTGGCCGTGGTTGCACCGGGCATTTCAGAGGCTTTGTTTGCGACCGCAATCGGCCTGTTCGCCGCTATTCCTGCTGTGATCGCCTATAATAAATTCAGCGACCGAGTGAACCGGTTTGAGGCGCGCTTGCAGCGCTTTGCTGACCGTTTCCATGGCGGCCTGAGCCGCGAATTGGACAAGGTGTAAATCGTGGGTGCTTCCCTAGCCTCTGGCCGCAAGGGCCGTCGTTCGCGCCGTGCGCCTATGGCTGAAATCAACGTCACGCCGTTCGTTGATGTGATGCTGGTTTTGCTCATCATCTTTATGGTCACCGCGCCTCTGCTGGCATCAGGCGTGCCGATTGAATTGCCTGAAAGCCGGGCCAATGCGCTCGATCAAGATCCTGAGCAGGTCACTGTGTCCATCGATGAGGAGGGTGTGATTTTCATCGGTGACAATGTTGTTCCAATAGGCGGTTTTCCTGAGGCATTGGCGGCATTGACCCCCGAGGGCGGCGAGCAACCCGACATCGTATTGCGCGGCGATACGAGCTTGCAATACGGCAGGGTGATGGCGGTAATGGGCGAATTGAACCGTGCGGGCTTTAACTCGATTGCACTGCTCACAAGCGGTTCAGATACTGCGCCATAATCTGGCTTAGGTGATGATGGAGAGGACTTTTAGCCCTGAAGAGCTGATCAGCCTGTTTGTAGCGATTGTGCTGCACGCAGCCCTTGCGCTTGTCCTGATTTTTCAACCTGATTTCAAAGAGAAAAAAGACATCGTGAAGCCGCAAGAGCGGATCACGGTGAGCTTGGCGAGCGAGGTGGGGCTGACCGCTACATCGCCTGACCCTGCGGAGGTCAGCCGCGCATCGACCGCCCCCACGATTGCACCCAATCCAGAGCCGGGTTCAGCGGCGTTTGATACGCCCGATATTGTGCCGGAGCCAACGCCGCAGGATAGCGCAGAGACGCCCACGCCGCCAAAGCCCAAGGACACAACCCCGCGCCGCCGCCCTGATAATACGGCGAGTAGAGCGCCAGCGAAACCGAAGCCCAAGCCAAAACCCAAAGCCGCACCAAAACCTAAGCCAAAACCAAAAGCGGCTCCAAAACCTAAGCCCAAGCCTAAAACAGCACCAAAGCCCAAGCCAAAGCCCAAGGGCAGCGGCGGAGGTAGCCAAATTGGTGATGATTTTCTTGGTGG
>JALZVZ010000115.1 GCA_023299945.1 Altererythrobacter sp.
AAACAGGCGGAAAGCGACCAAATCGTTGGCGCAATGGAGGCGGCGGACATCCCCGTAACCTACGTGCTTTATCCCGATGAAGGCCACGGTTTTGCCAAGCCCACCAACAATATGGCCTACTATGCGATTACCGAAAACTTCCTTAGCCAATGCCTTGGCGGCCGCGCAGAACCACTGGGCGATGTGCTGACACCCTCAACCGCGCAAATCGTCGCAGGCGCAAGCCATGTTGCCGGTCTGAGCGAGGCCATCAACGGCTGACAAAATAACTGACAAAGCAGCACAGTGCAGCTAGTCTCTTCTTGAAACCGATTTTTCAGGAGAGACGATCATGGCACAGCAGCATTCCATATTTATCACGGGCGGTGCATCGGGCATTGGCCGCGAGACTGCGCTGTATTTCGGGCAGCGCGGATGGTTCATTGGCCTCGCAGATGTGAACGAGGCTGGGATGACGGAAACCGCTGGAATGCTGCCCGAAGGCGCCTCGCATAGCCAAAAGCTTGATGTGCGTGACCGCGCTGCATGGGATACAGCGCTAGAAACATTCGCCGCCGCAGCGGACGGCCGGATTGATGTTGTCTTCAACAATGCCGGCGTGGGTGCTGGCGGCGATATTGCCACGATGGAAACCGCAGAGATTGATCGCTGCCTCGACATCAATTTGAAAGGCGTATTGTACGGCGCAGCAGCGGCGCATCCCTATCTCGCCAAAACCGCGCCCGGCTCTGCGCTGATTAACACAGCCAGCGCGGCAGGGATCATGGGCTCACCCGGCATGAGCGTCTATTGCGCGACAAAGTTTGCCGTGCGCGGCATCTCTGAAAGTTTGGATGCGGAATGGTCCGATGATGGGATTACCGTCGCCTCGATCTGCCCCAGCTTTATCGACACGCCGCTGCTCGATGGCACCGGATCACGCGGCAGTAACGAGCTTATCCGCGACCGCGTGACAGGGGCTGGGCTTGAGATTACGCCGGTAAAAGAAGTGGCAGAGGCCGTGTGGCAGGCGGTTCACGGCGATCAGATGCACTATCTGGTCGGCAAGACCGCCAAGAAACTCAACTTTGCCAAACGCTGGATGCCAGGCCGCGCGCGCGCGCAATCTCGCCAAGGTGCCGGTTTGCTGGGTAAGTAATTTTACGTAAGCTTCTCGATCGCCTCAACCATCCCCACATCGCGCGCTGACAAGGCCCCGCCATTGCCGGGATCGGCATCATGCGTGGTCAGTGTGATCTCTACGCGATTATAGACGTTGAACCATTCGGGGTGGTGATCTTGCTGCTCGGCCAGCAGAGCCACACGGCTCATAAAGCCCCATGCTGCGCTGAAATCGGCAAACTGAAATGTGCGCGTGATCGCCGCGCCATCGCGCGCATCCTGCCAATCGGGATGTGCCGCCAGCATTGCACTGTGTTGGGCATCGGTAAGTTTGGGAACGGCCATCATGCACCTCTTCTTGTTTCGCAGCCACCTTTCGCTTAAGCCTCGCGCCCATGCAAGGGGCATCCATCAGGGCGGCAAATTTGGCGTGCAGACGCGGCGACCGCCTGCTGTTTCGCCGGTTGTCGTTGGAGCTAGCGGCGGGCGATGTGCTGCATGTAAAAGGCGCGAACGGCATCGGCAAATCCTCGCTGATGCGGATTTTGGCTGGATTGCTGCCTGCTTACGCTGGCGAAGTTACGCGCAGCGGCGATTTGGCGCTTATGGACGAGCGGCCCGGTCTCGACCTTGATCAACCCTTGGGCAAAGCACTTGGTTTCTGGCAAAGCGTGGATGGCTGCACAAATGCGGCACATGCGCTGGAGGTTTTGGATTTAGAGCCCCTGCTCGATGTGCCTGTGCGCTATCTATCGACCGGCCAGCGCAAGCGCGCGGCCATGGCCAGCATCTTGAACAGAGGCGCAAATATTTGGCTGCTGGATGAGCCGCTTAGCGGGCTGGACACAGCGGCGCAGGCCAAATTCGCCGCGCTCATTCAATTGCATATTGGCGGCGGCGGGATTTGCATCCTCGCCTCGCACCAGCCGGTAGAGATTGCTGGGCTCAAGACACTGGTTCTTGAAGACTTCGCACCCAAAGATGCGCCAGAGGATGCCACGTGACTTTGACGTTGCTCAAACGCGATTTGTCGCGGTTCTTCCCTTTTGCAGGAAGTGGCGGCGCGGCATTACCCCTGCTTTTTTTCCTCAGCGTTGCGATGCTTTACCCCTTTGCCGTGGGGCCAAAGCCGGAATTGCTCGCACAAACAGGCGGCGGAGTGATTTGGATTGCGGCACTGCTCGCGGCGATTTTGCCATTAGAGCGATTGGTCGCCAGTGACATGGAATTGGGCGTTTTCGATCAGCTCAAACTGCGCGGGGTGACTGAGGAGGCGGTCATGGCGGTGCGCATGGTCGCGCACTGGATCAGCTTTGGGCCGATGCTCATCGTGGCGAGCTTTCCCGCCGCCGCTCTGCTCAATTTGGACGGGCCGACATTAGAAATTTTGCTGCTCGGATTGCTGGCAGGCACGCCGGGTCTAGCAGCGGCTGGATTGATGATCGCAGCGCTGACCGCATCGCTTCGCGGCGGCGCGGCATTATCGGGGTTGCTGCTGATCCCGCTATGCCTGCCGATCTTGATTTTCGGAGCAGGATCACTGGCGCGCGGGGAAACGGCCAGCCTAGGATTTGTCGCGGCGATTAGTCTGCTGCTGGTGGCAATAACGCCCTTTGCCGCAGGGGCCGCGATTAAAGCTGCTCGGGAGGGTTAGTCTTCGCCATCTTGTTCGCTATAAATGTCTAAACCAAGCACAAGGTTTCGCTCGCCCAGTGCTGCCAATGTTTTTGGCTCCAAAGCCAAACCTTCATTCGCTTCGTCCAAAAACAGGCCACAGAACACATCGGCTTGCAGCCGTTTCGCTAGATCATTCCAAACATTTAAATCAGAAATGAGCTTTGAAAATAAATACTCGATCTGAACGTCTAGATTGCCTGGCACACAATCATCGGCTTCCAATCGCCAAGACCCGCGAGGAGATATCTTCTCAACACCCCTCTTCGTAGTCCACAGACCACCTTTTCGTTCGGCGGTCGTGGGTTGGCATCCAAGAAGCCGGGTTATCTCGTCGGGATCAAGATCATCTCCGAAAAAACGCAATGTCGCGACAGTTTTAGCAATTCTTGCCATCAATAAGGCGGCTTATGCCGGCCCACCAAGCTTTCGGTGAAAATCTCAATGCCGTCCTCGGTAATGCCGAGGGAATGTTCAAATTGCGCGGACAGTGATTTGTCACGCGTCACCGCTGTCCAGCCGTCTTTCAGCACTTTGCCCCAAGGCTTGCCGAGATTGATCATTGGCTCAATCGTGAAGAACAT
>JALZVZ010000116.1 GCA_023299945.1 Altererythrobacter sp.
CATCTGCACCGTCTTTTAACGCAAAGGGCAATTCTGCCCCGCCCAAATATCCGAACATGTAAGAACTGCCCGCCAGGGTCGCGCGCTCAATCGCGGCCACGCCTTCATTGGCATATTCCATCAACCGCCACACAAACGGAACACGCACAATCAGCAGCGCCAGCGCACCCTGCAGCAGCAATGCGCCCGCTATCCAGCGCCAAGAAGGCCTGCCGCTGCGGTCCTCTGACAAGGCCCATGCAATCGACACAAGCACCGCAATCCCGGCAATTCCGCGAAACTGGTCAAATATTTCCACTTGCGCGTGGCCCTTTTAAATCGACTGATATTCCCGCTTTTTAGTGAATTTTTCGTCCAAAGCGAGCGTGTCGAACTCTTTAAACGCGATCAGCACCAATGTCGCCGCCGCAAGACAAAGAGATGGGAAGAACAGCACTTGGCGGCTTTCTTCGTCAAGCAAATACATGCCGAGTGGATCAAGCAAATACTTCCAAATGGCCAGTGCACCACCCACTAAAATCAAAGCCTGAGCGGGATAAACAATTTTGCGAAACAGGCCGAGCACGGTCAAAATCCCGACTATCGCAAGGATCACACCCCAAGCTGTTTGCAGACTAGCAGCGGAGGCAAGCCCGCCATAATATTTGTCCGCTAGGCCTGGTCCAACCTCAGGTGCCGCGAGGCGGATAATGCCCCAAACCATGAGCAATAATCCTGTCGAAACCCTCAGGAACAGCAAAGAAAAAGCCTTCATTTTCATTCTCTCCAAACCAAATCTGGCAATCTTTATTCGGCGACTAGCCTCTGCGCCAATCGTGATATTTTTCAACCCAATTGAGCAGTTTTTCAGGCTTGCGGGCCTTCTTCCATTCACCCGCTGCAAACTTATTCGCCTCCGACATGGTGGGATAAGAATGGATCGTGCCAAGGATTTTATTGAGGCCCAGCTTATGCTTCATCGCAAGCACATATTCCGCCAGCAATTCGCCCGCATTCAGCCCCACAATCGTGACGCCAAGGATCGTATCCTTGCCCGGCTTAGTCAGCACTTTGACAAAGCCCTTCGCCTCGCTTTCAGCAATCGCGCGGTCGAGATCATCAATACCGTACTGCGTGACTTCGTAGGCGATCCCCTGCTCTTTCGCCTCGGTTTCATTGAGGCCAACTCGCGCAACTTCTGGATCGAGGAAAGTGACAGCGGGGATGACACTGTAATCCGCTTTGAAGCGTTTGAACTGGCCGAACAATGCATTCACTGACGCAAACCAAGCCTGATGGCTGGCAGTATGGGTAAATTGAAACGGTCCTGCGACATCGCCCGCAGCATAGATATTGGGGAATTTGGTCGCCAGATATTCATCCGTGACGACCGTTCTAGCGGTGTCGATCCCAATGTCCTCCAGCCCATATCCCGTCAGGCGCGCGGCGCGTCCAACGGCAACAATCAAGACGTCATAGGCGATAGTGACTTGCGTGCCGTCATGATCCGCAATGACCGCGCCGCCCTCTACTTTGACCGCTTTATGCCCTGTAAGCACGGCCACGCCCGCTTCTTCTAAGGCTGTTTTGGCGAGCGCGGATACCTCTGCATCTTCGCGGCCTAATACCGCATCGGCCATTTCGACTTGCGTGACCTTTGAACCTAAGCGCGCAAGGCTTTGGCTGATCTCACAGCCTATTGGCCCGCCGCCCAAAATAGTGACTTTGGCAGGCGGTGTATCCATTTGCGCAAAGGCGTCCCACATCGTGTCTGAGGTGAGATAATCGCTGTCTTTCAAGCCAGGGATCGGTGGGACGAAGGGCGCTGCGCCCGCTGCGATCACGATGGAGCGCGCGGTGAGGCGCTGCGTTTCGCCATCATTGCGCGCAATCTCAACCGTCCAGGGGTCCACGACTTTGCCGTAACCCTCCACGACATCCACGCCGAGGCCCGTGAAACGTTCCACGCTGTCATGCGGCTCGATCGTCTTTACCGCATTCATAACGCGGGCGATGGTTTGTTTAAAAGGCACTTCAGGCTCATGCGCGGTCAGGCCATATTTGTCGGCATTGCGCATTTGCGCAGCCACTTTTGCGCTTTTGATCAGGGCCTTGCTCGGTACGCAGCCCGTGTTGAGGCAATCGCCGCCCATCTTATGCGCCTCGACCAAGGTCACTTTGGCTTTGACGGTAGAGGCGATCAATGCAGACACCAGCCCGGCTGAACCGGCGCCGATTACAATCATATTGCGGTCGAATGTCTTGGGCTTGTTAAAGCCCTTGTAGACCTTGCGGCGTTGCAGCGCGCCAATGATCAATTTGGCAATCCACGGCACAATGCCCAGAAGCACCAGCGAGCCAAAAATGGCAGGCGACAAAATGCCGTCGAGACTATCAAGCTGGGCCAATTGCGTGCCCGCATTCACATAGACAGTCGTTCCCAGCAACATGCCCAGCTGGCTAACCCAGATGAACGTACCAGTTTTTACACGCGTCAGGCCCATCACCAAATTGATGACAAAGAACGGTATCACTGGGATCATCCGCAGCGAGAACAGGTAGAATGCGCCATCGCGCTCCAAACCTTCATTGATCGATTTGAGCCGGTCACCGAACTTGCCCTCAATGCTGTCGCGAAGAACATAACGCGATGAAAGGAAAGCGAACGTCGCCCCCACTGTCGAGGCGAAGGAGACCAGAATTACGCCCGTCACAAGGCCAAAAAGAGCCCCTGCAATCAAGGTCAAGATGGCCGCGCCGGGCAAGGAAGCGGCTGCAACAGCTACGTAAACTGCGAAGAATACCGCCAGAACCAGCACCGCATTGTCTGCGCGAAATGCTTCGATTTCGGCAATAGTGCTTGAGATCCCATCGGCCGAAAGGCGCTCATTCAGCCCAAAATAAAAGAAGGCTGCAATAAGCGCAGCGATGACAGCAATGATGGCAAATTTCTTCATAAAAACCCCTTTGTTACCGCTGGTTCGCATCAAGGCGATAAGCGGTTACAATTCCTTTGTCAGTCTGGCGTAGGATGCCAACCAACGCTTGTCGATCCATGCTTTTAAGTCTGCCGCCCATTCCGCTTTTGTGGCAACCGGGCCATAGACCGCAATCGCACTCTCATTGGCGGTGGACAGAATATAGAGGCTGTTTTTACGAGGGCGGTAGGATCGCCGCGGTTCTTCGCCATTTAAGACACGGCGCAAATTGGCAGCCAGCACTGGCCCTGCATGCACAGCATGAACACCGGACCTTGGCACAGCGATATCTTGGCGGCTCGCCACATCGCCAACGGCAAAAATATGCGAGTGAGAAGTCGAGCGCTGATTTTTATCGACCGCAATAAAGCCTGCCTCATCCACTTCCAATCCGCCAGCAGCGGGCCAATCAGCCGCGCCGCTACCTAAAGCGGCAACTACGATTTCCGCGCTTTTGAGCGGGTCGTCTGCCGAGATCTGGGGGCCATCTCCCATTTGGAGGGTGCCATCTCGAACGACTGCATCGCTCTCAAACACCGCGATGCCTTGTGCCTCCAATTCGCGGCGCACCATCTCACGCGGGCCTCTCGCAAAGTTCGGCAACAGGCCCCGCTTGCCGGTAATTAGAGTGACGTTCTGTGCCCCGCTCAGCGCACCGCCTGAGGATCTATTCTTCAATGCAAAAGCCAGCTCGATCCCGCCAGCACCGCCGCCAATCACCGCCACATCCTGCGCTGAACCAGCCGCCTCTAAGCGCGCAACCAAACCATCTATCGGGCGCACATCTATTAGGCGCGGATCATCACCAAGCCGCTTTGCCGCCTTGCCGACGCCGCCTGTATCGATGGAGCAATATGTGAACCCAAGCACCCCGCTCGCCCCTGTCATGACCGCATTGGCAATGGGATCAATCGCGATGCAGCGATCCTCAATAAAAGTCGCGCCCGCTTCTAATGCAAGCGCTCGCACATCAACAAGACCAGCATCTGCTGCATATTGGCCAGCGATCCAGCCCGGCACCGTCCCAGAATAACGCAAATGCGGCGAAGGGCTGACCAGAGCCACACGTTCCGCAGGCAGCCCGTTCTCAATCCAATCGGCCAAGACCGCGCAATGCGCATGCCC
>JALZVZ010000117.1 GCA_023299945.1 Altererythrobacter sp.
GGAGGATTAGTCGCTTTTGATCCAAACTCATGGTGTGTTTTCCGTCGTCTTAGCGGTGTTTTCTGCTTCCGCTTCCGAAATGTCATCTGAAGGGGCTAAATGCCCAATCAGCTCCATCAAGGGTTCACGCACAAGCCACAATATCCCGGCGCTGATGGCTGCTCCAGCAATGGCGGCAATCGCACCCTTCTTATCGAGCGCCTGATCACGGCTATTGTGAAGCAATTGCTGCGCTTTTTCACTCGCAGGGGGCAAGGTGCGTTCGCGCAAATTTTCAGGAGCGACCAACGCCTTCGCGTGCGCAATATCAATGTCGATCAAAGCGCGCGCTTCATCGCGAAGGGCTTTGTCTTGAGCCATTTGTTTCTTCAAATTGGTCATGGATCAGACTTCGCGAAAGCTTGGGTTACGTCCTTGATTTTCGAACGGATTATCAGCCCAAAGATAATTATCGCCAGCAGCAAAGTACCAACCACAATACCCATCGCCGCCCAACCACCAACCATTGGAGCAAGCGCGATCATCGAACCAACCACTAGTGCAATCAACATCAAATGGGCGAAGCCAAAAGCCAGCACACCCAAAATCAGTGCAGATTTTCCGCGATCCGCAGCGAAGGAGAGCCGCGTCTTTTGGAAAGCCAGTTCCGCCTCAGCGTAGATTTTGCCATCCTCGACAAGCGCCGCGATCTCTTCTTTGAGCGGTGGAGGAGTTTTCTCAGTTTCAGTTATAGCTTCGCCGTTCACTGGATCAATGCGGCCTGCATTTCCCGTTCTAGCTGGGTCTTGCCCGCCATCTGCCAGCGCATCACGCGCCATCGTCAATCCCCTTGCAGCCTATCAACCGCAGCTTAATCGCGGCTGCTGAAAAGCTTGGCAAGAACAAAGCCAGCAACCGCAGCAACACCGATGGCAACACCGGGGCTCTTGCGAACCATTTCGCGGGCATCTTCACCGATTTCATCGACGCTTTTCGCATCCAATTTGGCCGACGCCTCTTGCAAAGATCGTGAAGCAGTACGGGCATAATCGCCATATTGCTCGCCAAAACGATCATCAATAGTAGCAGCGGTGTCCGCGACAACAGAGCCGAGCGAAGCGATTGCGTCGCTGGCTTTTGCTTTGCCTTCAACAGCCAGCTCGCCTGCGCGTTCCTTGGCCTCGCCGCCATATTTCTTGGCGTCTTCCATCAATTCGCCGCCTTTACCGTCTTTCAGCGCAGCAGCGCCGGCTTTGGCATCGTCAAGCGCAGTGGTGAAGCGGCTTTTCGCGCCTTCGGCAGTGTCTTCTACAACTTCAGCGGTTTTGGCTGCTTTGGTGGTGGCTTTCTTCTGGGCCATGGTGGCACTCCTTCTTCATTGTCCCAAGGCGCGGGTATCGCGCGAATACGTAAGCTTTTAACACTTATCTGAGCTTTCATGCTGCAACGCAACTTGCACCGCGACTGCTTGGCGCATATGCCGCGCAGATTATCTCAACATGCCTCCGATTGATATGGGAGGTGTCTTAGCACATTACAACACCTTCCGGAGTAAAAAATGACAGGCATCATCGATCTTCATGGCCGCGAAATCCTAGACAGCCGCGGAAATCCTACGGTAGAAGTCGATGTCCTACTGGAAGATGGCAGCTTTGGCCGAGCTGCCGTCCCGTCTGGGGCGTCAACGGGCGCCTATGAAGCGGTTGAACTGCGTGACGGTGACAAAACTCGATACATGGGCAAGGGCGTTTTGAAGGCTGTTGATGCGGTAAATGGCGAGATTGCCGACTTGGTTTTAGGCCTTGATGCAGAAGATCAACGCGACATTGATTTGGCGATGATTGATTTGGACGGCACGCCGAATAAGGCACGGCTTGGGGCAAATTCGATCCTTGGTGTGAGCCTTGCGGTTTCAAAGGCCGCTGCCAATGCGCGTGGCCTGCCGCTTTACTCCTACCTTGGCGGAGTGTCGGCTCACGTACTGCCAGTGCCGATGATGAACATCATCAATGGCGGCGAACATGCTGATAACCCTATTGATATTCAAGAATTTATGGTCATGCCTTTGGGCGCGGATAGCCTGACAGAAGCGGTGCGCTGGGGTTCTGAGATTTTCCATACGCTGAAAAGCGGACTGCACGAGAAAGGCCTTGCTACATCGGTTGGGGATGAAGGCGGCTTTGCACCGAACATCGCGAGCACGCGCGATGCACTCGATTTCATCATGACCTCGATCGAAAAGGCAGGCTTTAAGCCAGGCGAGGATGTTGTGTTGGCATTGGACTGTGCGGCAACCGAATTTTACCGCGACGGAAAATATGAAATTTCCGGTGAGAAGCTCTCGCTGGATGGCGAAGGCATGGCGGATTACCTTGCCAAATTATGCAGAGATTATCCTATCCACTCTATCGAAGACGGTATGGACGAGGATGACTTTGCTGGCTGGGCGGCTTTGACCCAAATGATCGGCGATAAAGTCCAATTGGTCGGTGACGATCTGTTCGTTACCAACCCTGACCGCCTTGGGATGGGGATCGAAAAGGGTCTTGCCAATTCGCTATTGGTGAAGGTCAATCAAATCGGAACGCTTACTGAAACGTTAGCAGCGGTCGATATGGCCCAGCGCGCTGGTTACACATCGGTAATGAGCCACCGTTCAGGTGAAACCGAGGATGCCACCATCGCCGATCTGGCAGTGGCAACCAACTGCGGTCAGATCAAAACGGGCTCGCTTGCGCGTTCTGACCGTTTGGCAAAATACAACCAACTGATCCGGATTGAGGAAGAGCTGGGTTCCAGCGCACATTATGCTGGTCGCGCTTGCTTCGATTAAGGAATCAATCGTTTTGAGGTTGTTGCGCATTGTTGACATACGTCTCGGGAAATACCCGCCGCTCATCAAATGCCTTTACTGATGCAGCAGGTGTAGAGGTGTAAACGGGCCTTAATGGCCGGGGTTTAGCGATGCCAGCAACCTCAGCAAAATAGCGATCCATGCGGTCGGCCCCCTCTGGTGAGAGTTTCACTAATACGCGGCGGTGGTCTTCATCATCATTGATCCGTGTGACCAAGCCGGCTTCTTGTAATACGCCCAACCATCTAAGGCCCGTTGTTGCAGGTGCTGCCGATCCAATGCAGGCGCTGGAGACGGAGACTTCTTGAGCCGTGCTTTGTGCGATATAAAGGTCGAGCAAGATATCCCACGCAGGCTCCCCGAGGAGGTCTGAAGTGCCCAAGATTTGCTCACGGCGCCTTCGGTCGTCATAGGTCTGTCTCGCCAGTTTGAGGTATTTATTCCGCAATTCATCATTGTTGTGGCTTTGGATCTCAGAGTAATTGTGATCAGTTGGTCCAGCTTCTTTGCTTGCCCTCAGTCCGTCGGCCAACGCGGTAAGTTGATTGGCAATTTCTGCCAAGCCGGATGCTTCTATTGGTTGAGCGGCTTGTGTCATTTAAAGCGCCTCCGCAACGGTTTGCGTTTTCCGAAATTTTAGCCAAGTTCTAAGATAATCCAATGGTTTCTCCTGCCATAGGGAGGCATCCATGGATGTTTACATGTTCGCCCCTGATGAGAGAATTTCTAACGCGAATTCAGAACATTGACTTTCCGGTTCACTACTTAGGATTAATCCTTAATGTCGCGCTTTTCCAAGTAATCGCAACATTTGTTATTCGAACTGGCAAGCTGCCAATCTCACATAGGTCACAACAATATTTTCCTTTATTTCCGCTAGTGCTTCACGGTGTCGAGCAAAGGCTGGTGCTATGTCTTGTTGGATAGGTTTCCCCTCTTACGGGTTGCTATTATGCTACCTGGTTACACGGTTAAGGGCTCAAGGGTATTCATTGGCCTAGTGTTCTTACCTATCGGGCGGAGAACCAACCTCTTACTGGGCCATGCACGCGCTGACCTTGACGCAGTCTCTACAATATGAGCCTATGCAGGGCTTAAGGAGACGGCAAAATGGAACGGGTTCCGGCACGGCCTGAAGATGTTGACGCAGCGTTTCTTGAAGGCGTTCTGAACGCAAAGATTGCAAGCGTCAGCCACCAAGCAATCGGCAATGGTCTCGTCGGCGATAGCGCGCGTTTCGACATCACCTATGCTAACGGGAACGACGGGCCTGCATCACTAGCAGGCAAATTTCCGGCAGCAGATGAAACAAGCCGCACGACCGCAAAAACACTCCGCCTCTATCAAAAAGAGGTAGGGTTTTACCAACATATTGCGCCGCATGTTGCAATTAGAACGCCGCAAGTTTTCTATGCAGAGCATAATGAGGCTTCTGGTGATTTCTTGCTCCTGATGGAGGATTGCGGCCCTGCGATTGGCGGGGACCAACTGGCAGGCTGCAGCTTTGATCAGGCGCTGACTTGTGTCCAAGAACTCGCCGCATTGCACGGGCCAAGCTACGGCAATGAAGACCTCACAAACCTTGGCTTCTTGCAAACAAGCGAGGAAATCCGCCAGTTCACGGCCACCGGATATGTCGGCGCTTGCGGGGCCTTTACCACCAAATACTCCGATGAAATGGATCAAGATGATCTCGATATTGTAACTGCAACGGGCGCGCTAAGCGCTAATCTTTGGAACCGCACCCCGGACCCGCAACAGGCTATCGTCCATGGCGATTTTCGGCTAGATAATATTCTGTTTTCGATAAGGGGCGGGATAGAGCCAATGGTCACGCTCGACTGGCAAACAGTGGTCGCGGGCAATCCGCTCACCGATCTGGGTTACTTTATGGGAGCAGGGATCGGCGAAGAATTGCGCGGCGAACACGGCGATGAGTTGATAGCCGCCTATGCCGAGGCTTTGGCTGCAAATGGCGGGCCAGCGCTCACCGACATAAAAGCCAGCACCGGCTATGCCCATGGCGCGCTGCACGGCGTGGCAACTGCGGTCTTTTCTGCCGCTTTTGTCGAGGATAATGCCCGCGCCAAGGCTATCTTTGGGTCAATGGCGAAGGGGGCATGCAGCCTCG
>JALZVZ010000118.1 GCA_023299945.1 Altererythrobacter sp.
ACAAACAAGCCGAATGTGATCGCGGCCACCAGGCCAAATAGGCTGGCGGGACCGAAAGCGAGCAGCGGGACAAGCGCGACCAGCAGGGTCAATGACGTCATAACGGTACGCGCCAGGGTTTCATTGATCGAAAGATCAAGCAATTCAACCAGTTGCATCTTACGGAATTTCTTCAAATTCTCCCGAATACGGTCATAGACCACGATCGTATCGTTCAAAGAATAGCCAATGATTGTCAAAATCGCGGCGACAATTTGCAAGCTAAATTCTAACTGGAACAGCGAGAACATGCCCAATGTCAGCGATACATCATGGAACAGAGCGAACAATGCGCCTGCGCCAAACTGCCACTCAAACCGGATCCAAATATACAGCGCCACTGCGAGCATCGCTGCGCCTAGGGCCAATACGGCACTCTCGCGAAACTCGCCCGCGACCTTGCCTGATACGGTGCGGTTGCTGTCTGCGCGCACATCCTCGTAGCTTTTGTTGATCTCACCAATGACTGCATTACCGATGGCGTCGGCTGCCTCTTTTTGGTCCGCCGCACCTTCCGGCAGGCTGACACGGATGGAGACTTGATTCTCATCGCCGAGGCGTTGGATCAGCGGCGTGCCGTAACCCAATGCGCCCAATTTCTCCCGCAATTCAGGGATTGGCGCTTCTTCCATTTGCGTGAAAGTCACACGCACTTCTTGGCCGCCTTCAAAATCAACGCCGTAATTTATGCCTTTGGTCAAAACCAAAGCCCAGCTGGCGATAATCAGCAAAATGCTGACGATCAAAAACGGCATACGCAGCTTAAGAAAGCGAATGTTGGTGTTGTCAGGGACAAGTTTAAGCAATCTCATGACATTGACCCTTAAATATTCAATTCACTGGGCCGCGCATTGCGCAACCATCCAGCGACCCACATGCGGGTCATGACGACAGCGGTGAAGACGGATGTCGCAAGGCCGACGATCAGAACGACGGCAAAACCGCGAACCGGTCCAGAGCCGAAGGATACCAGCAATACGCCTGCGATAAAGTTGGTGATGTTCGCATCATAAATCGCACGGCTCGCCTCCTTATAGCCCGTTTCAACCGCTGCGATAATACGCCGGCCGCGTTT
Organism: Altererythrobacter sp.; assembly: GCA_023299945.1. Taxonomy (GTDB): domain Bacteria; phylum Pseudomonadota; class Alphaproteobacteria; order Sphingomonadales; family Sphingomonadaceae; genus Erythrobacter. The sequence goes on from JALZVZ010000118.1 coordinate 1,115, forward strand.
GCGTTCCTCGCCGATGCGTTCATTGATTAGCACGTTGGCATCCACCGCTGCACCCACCGTCAGGACAAAACCAGCAATCCCCGGCAAAGTCAGAGTGAAGTTGAAGAGCGCCATAACGCCCAGCACCATCAGCACGTTGATGATCAATGCGCCCGTCGCATAGACGCCGAAGCGGCCATAAGTTGCAATCATCAGCGCGATCACTGCGACTGAACCGATAAGCAAGGCGAGAAGCCCGCGCTTTACCGAGTCAGCGCCGAGATCAGGACCCACCGATTCCTCTTCAATAATCTTGAGTTCAACCGGCAACGCACCCGATTTGAGAGAAATCGCCAATTGGTTCGCGCTCTCAGCGGTAAAGCTGCCAGAGATTTGCGCCGAGCCACCCAAAATAGGCTCGTTAAATACCGGCGTTGAAAGCACTGCATCATCCAAGATGATCGCGAATTGCCGTCCTACGTTTTCAGTGCTCAATTTGGCAAATTTGGTTCCGCCTTGCGTGTCGAAGGAAATATTGACCACATCTTCCTGCGTTTCAGGATTCACCCCTGCGCCTGCATCAATCAAACTATCGCCGCGAATACCGCCAAGCCGCTCAACTGCAACGAAACTGCCTTCGTTCAGCGTACCTTCTGCAAAGGGGAAGATTTCACTACCGGGAGGGGCAATTCCTTGCATCACATCGGTCGGCAATGCGGTTGCATCAACCAGCTTAAATTCAAGCTGAGCGGTCTTGCCGACCTGCTCTTTCAATTCTTCGGGGTCTTGCAGGCCCGGAACCTGCACCACAATCCGCGTATCGCCTTGGCGAATAATCGTCGGTTCTCGCGTACCCAGCGCATCGATCCGCTTGCGCAAAACCTCGATTGCGCCTTCCATGGCTTGATCGACGGCGTTTTCCTGTCCGTCTTCTGTCGGGGTCAGAACCATTCGCTGGCCATCGACAACCGACAAATCCCATTCGCGCCTTAGGCCGCTGCCGGCCATAATTGGCTCAAGCCGCTCGCGCGCTGCGTCCAAGTCAGAGGCCTCGCTAACCAGAAAGCTCAGACGGTTATTATTGGTCGCGACATCGCCGATACGAATACGCTTTTTCTCGCGATTACGCAGTTCAGCCCGCACGCTTTCCTCAAGCGTTTCAAGCCGTTGGCGTGCCACCTGCTCAGGTTCCGCTTCGAGCAAAAGGTGGCTACCGCCTGCCAGATCGAGGCCGAGATTGATCTCAGGATCAGGCAGAAACTCGGGCCATTTAACCCCGCTATTGCTGGTCAGCGAAGGCACTGCTGCCAATGCAACAGTGAGCGCAATGCCCCACAGCATGATCTTTTTCCAAAGTGGGAATTCAAGCATTGGTCATGCGGGCCTTTTTAACCTTGGTCGTCTTTGGCATCGGCTCAATCATTTGCAGCAGAGCCGCCCTTTGGGATGACATCGCCAATGGTTGCCTTGATCGCTTTAACGCGGGTGTCCTTGCCGAGCTCAAGCTCGACATATTGATCATCGACTTTCACGATTTTACCGACCAGACCGCCTGCCGTGACCACTTGATCGCCTTTCTTAAGGCCTTCAACCTTAGTGGCATGCTCTTTTTGCCGCTTCATTTGCGGACGAATAATCAGGAACCAGAAGATCAGGATCATGCCGAC
>JALZVZ010000119.1 GCA_023299945.1 Altererythrobacter sp.
CTTGTAGAGCAGCCCAATCACCCTGATTTCAAACCCACCACCACATATGGCTGGGGCGCGTTTGAATGCACGGTAGAGGACGTATGGCATTGGCCCAAAGTGGTTGAGGAGGCCGGCTTTGAAATCGTTGGCCCACCCAAAATCCTTGAGAATATCGAACCGGCTTTCATCCCCATGCAAGTGCTGGGGACGGGCCGCGAGATGGTCTATCTCAACCAAGTGCTGGGCGATTTGCCGCTGACCGATTTGCCCCGCGCTCATGCGCCTGTGGACCGGATATTTATCGTGGTGCTGGGCACGCCTGACCGTGTTGCTAGCCTCGCCTGGTACCGCGATGCGATCGGCCTTGATTTGGGCGAGGATTACACGTTGCCTTATTCGATGATCAACGATGCCTTTGGCTTGCCAGCGGACACGCAGACGACCATTTCGATGGTGCAGGGCGGGCGCATGCCAATTGTCGAAGTGGATGATTATCCGGATGCCGCGACCATGCGCGCGCGCCATGCAGGAATGTTGCCGCCGGGCAATGCGCTGGTCACTTTAGGGGTGAGTGATTTGGATGCGTGCAAAACTGATTGGATTACTCCTCCGGCGCCGTTTGAGGGCGCATTGTATGCTGGGCGGCGCGCTGCTACGACCATCGGGCTGGGCGGCGAGCTGCTTGAATTGATTGAGGTAAATTGATGACTCTATATGCTTTCTATTGCCGCGATGGTGAGAACGGCGCGGCTCTGCGCGAGAAGTTCTTGGCGCAGCATTTGGCCCATATTGAAACCGCGATCGACAAGATCGCGGTTGCCGGCCCGCTAAAGCAGGGTGAGGATACTGTCGGATCGCTGTTGGTGGTCAAGGCTGAGGATGAAGCGGCCGCCCGCATCATCCTGGAGGCGGACCCCTATTTTGACGCGGGTGTCTGGCAGTCGATTAAGGTCGATCAATTCCTAGGCGTAGCAGGCGATTGGGTCGGCGGCGCAACTTGGAAGTGATTTGAGCTTCTAGGCTTTGTGTTTTCCTACGTCCCAAACGTCCGGTGAATAATTGGCCTGAGCAAATGCAAGCGGCGCATCTTCTAGCTGTGTTGCCAGCGTATCATTCCAACGGTTGAGAAAGCCGAACAGGCTGATTACACCCATAATTTCCACAATCTGCCGCTGAGAGAAATGCTCATGCAGTCTAGCAAAATGTTCGTCAGTTGCTGCATTGGGCTGCGTCCCAGCAGCCAGCGCTAGATCAAGCGCGGCGCGCTCTGCATCATTAAACAAATCGCTGGTTTGATACTCCCATACAGCGGCAATCTTTGCGGTATCGCCGCCCGCCATTTTGGCTGCTCCATGCGCCGTGTGCGCTTGGCAATAACGGCATCCTGCGGCCCCGCTGGTAACCGCGGCAACCAAGCGTTTGAGCATGGGTTCCACTTCGCTCGGCCCGTAAATCACTGCGACCAAATGCTGCATCGCCTGCGTCATTGCCGGCCAATGCGCCATCGCCATCGCATCATTGGGAACAAAACCCATTAATTCTTCTGCAAATTGGAGATTCTTGCGAGTGTTCTCGGGCAGATCGGCGATATTGGCGGGCGCAATGCGGGTCATTCAAAATCCTTCGGCGTTGCATCAGGCGCAAAATTATCGATATCACGCCATATCAGCCATTCGCCATCAACCCATTTGTAAACGAGGAAGGATCGGCCAGCGATTACAGTCGGTTCAGCAGCGCCGGGAAATGCGATGATCATCTGATATTTCGCGATAAGAAAGCCAAGGCCGTTTTCAAGCTTTGCTTCTTCTGGTCTAAACTCAATTGCGGCCTTTGCACCGGATTTTGACAAACGCTGCAAAAAAGTGACGATATTATCAGCGCCTTCGATCTTGTTCTGATCGTGCGACATCAACACTGCATCGTCTGTGTACAGTGCACGCAGCGCGTCCCAATTGCTTGCTTCGTAATGTTTACGCCATGTTTCTCCCGCTGCGATCAATTGTGCTGCGTCCGGGCTCTTGGCCTCGCTTTGCGGCTTCTCGAATGCATTGATTTTGCGCCATTGTCCGTCTTCGCGCATTTGGAAGGTGGCCGATTTGGCTTGCTCGCGCCCTTCTTCTTCTGCGAAATGAGCACCTTCTGTATTGGTAGAGATGCGGGGCGGAGGCGTGTCTTGTGCTGCAAGCGGTGATCCAAAACCCAATAGCGAGGACAGGGCAATAAGGCGAAGCGGTGCAGATTGTGGCGTCATACCTATTAGCCTACGCCGAAAAGCGGCAGTTGAAAAGAGTTGTCCGGACAACTTCAGTAAAGTGGAAGGGCCTTTTCCTCTTTCTTTGAGGAATGTCGAGGACCTGCTGGCCTAGCGTAGGATGCACATCTGTGACGAAACCGGTTTGGGCCTATTTTTGCATCTGACATTCGCCGCTGGCAATACGAGAGACGGCGCCGTCGTTGCACAAGCGGGCTTTGCCTTTGGGGTCTAAGCCAGCATGCAAACTGTAAAAAGGGCATGGGCCTTTGCCGGGGGCTTTGCGGGCTCATGCCTTTTTTGAAAGGGTGCCTTTTGCTCGGAAGGCCAATGGCCGGTTGCTCTT
>JALZVZ010000120.1 GCA_023299945.1 Altererythrobacter sp.
GAACAGCAATCTGTTAGAGGGCCAAAAGGTCAAAATTGTTGTGAAAGGGCGTTAAATCAGCGCACCAAAAAAATTCGCGTTTTGTCGCTGAGTTGGCCTCGCAATTCAGACTTGGTTTGCGAGGCATCTCGCGCCGTCTCGAGTTTGGCCTCGTTTGGCCTCATTTGGCCTCACGTATTGTTCCTTAGTTATGGCGCGCGTAAAATAATCCAAATATGCAGCGCACAAAAGAAAAGCGGCGGGGACATGCCCCGCCGCTCTCTTTGTAGGTTTTAAACCTCGTCTAAAATCAGACGGTGTTCGAATCCTGCATTTCAGTCGAAACTGTAGAGAACGTAGTGCTCAGCTCGTTACCGAGGCTCTGCATTGCAGTAATAGCTGCAACAGCGATAAGTGCGGCAATCAGGCCATACTCAATTGCAGTTGCGCCTTCTTCGTTCTTCGCGATTTTGTTAAAAAATTTCATTGTTAGTCTCCTAGTTCAGTCTTCAGTACCCTTGTCGTCCCCCACGATTGGGGTCGGACAAATTCAATAATGTGTACCCTTTGAAAAATTCCTAAAACGGAACCTTAATTTCAGGTTACACACCACTCATTGCGCTAGTCACATCGTTCTTTACTCGCGCCCAAATGCCATTGTTCTCATTGGCAACGCTATCAAAAGCGCCGATGGAAGCGATCACAACAAGTGATGCGATCAAGCCGTATTCGATAGCGGTAGCCCCAGAATCATCGCTGCCGATTTTTTTCAAAAGGTTGGTCAAATTCACTGTTACACCTACGGAATACTGCATTGATGATGCTGTATCTCGGCCCAAGGTCTTAAGATTTCGTTGAGAAGGCGTTTCAAGTTGCAAAATATTCCGACAATGCAGCCCGTCGTTGCAGGCGCTTTACGCCTTAAAAATGGCCTATGGCTCATGCATAAGCGTCCAGAAGAAAAGCAGCATGGTGGCTTATGGGAATTCCCGGGAGGCAAGGTTGAGCAGGGGGAAAGCCCTGAAAACGCGTTGATTCGTGAACTAGCTGAAGAGTTGGGTATTGGCGTTAAAGCGCAGCACTGCATTCCTACCGGGTTCGCGGCAGCGCCATTGGAAAATAACCCGACACCAGTCCTGCTGCTATTGTATATCGTTACGCAGTGGTCAGGCGTTCCGGCGGCATTAGAAGGCGGCAAGGTAGATTGGTTTACGCCCTCTGGTGCGATGGATCTGGCGATGCCTCCGCTGGATGTCGAACTGTCTCGCCGCTTGTTTTTTGGATGGTTGGACGAAAAAGACTGACAGAAGGGATTGCCATGGCTTGTGCGCCCGCCTAATAGCCTGCCCTTCAATGTGCACCCGTAGCTCAGCTGGATAGAGTACCTGACTACGAATCAGGGGGCCGGAGGTTCGAATCCTTCCGGGTGCACCATAAAAAGGGACTGACCTGTGATGGGTTGGTCCCTTTTTTGTTTGAGTGGTGCGAAAGTCCGCTAAGGCCCTGCCAGTAATGCACAAGCCCGACGAAACCCCGCCTTTTGAAGCCTCCGTTGAGCCTGGTGTTTGGCGCTATGCTCATGCGTCGCAGCTTTCAGTGGTGGTCGATGCAGAGGACTATTTCCGGCAAATCCAATCTGCCATGCTAAAGGCGCGGCAAGAGATATTGCTCCTAGGCTGGGATTTTGACACGCGCATCCATCTGGCGCGCGGGCGGCGTTGGTACCAACGCCCTTTCAAGCGCGGTTACCCATCGCGTCTCGGCAGTTTTCTGCTGTGGTTGCCGCGAAGGCGCAAGACCCTGGATATAAAGCTGCTCGTGTGGGGCTATTCCTTCCTGCAATTCTTTACACGTGGATCGATGAGTTTTGACATGCTGCGGATGGCGGCCAAGCGGCAGATACAATTCAAACATGACACTGAGTTGCCATTTGGGTGTTCGCAACATCAAAAAATCGCTGTGCTGGATCGCAGTTTGGCTGTGTGCGGGGGAATCGATCTGACACGGGAAAGGTGGGACACGCGCAGTCACTACGGGATCGATCCGCGCCGACGAAGCCCATGGGGCCGCATCTATCATCCTTGGCATGATCTGACCGTGATGATGCAAGGCAATATTGCAGGTGCGCTGTTTGATTTGTCCCAAGAGCGTTGGTTGCGGGCAGTGGGCGCACCTTTAAAGGACATTGAAACAGGGCAGGGCGATTGCTGGCCCGATGAGCTGGATGTGCAGTTTAGAGATGTTGAGGTCGGTATTTCACGCTCGCGCCCAGCCTATAAGGATGCAGCAGCAATTGATGAGGTGGAAGAGCTGTTTCTGCGCCACATCAAACAGGCCAAGCGCTTTATCTATATAGAGAACCAATATCTAAGCTCGCGCAGCATCGTTGAGGCGATGGCGGCCCGCCTTGAAGAGGATGACCCGCCTGAGATTGTGATGGTGCATCCAATCAAGGCGGAAGGATGGATGGAACAGCAAGCGATGGATCATACGCGTTCTTCGCTCGTTCAAACGCTACGCGCAGCCGATCAAAAGCAGCGGTTTCATCTGTATGTCGCTTATACTGAGGATGCGCCAATCTATATTCATTCCAAATTGATGATCGTTGATGATCAAATTTTGCGCGTAGGTTCCGCCAATCTCAACAACCGCTCGATGGGCTTGGATAGCGAATGCGATGTGTTTGTTGATTGCGCTCGCCCTGCCAATAAGGGGCATGAGGTGGCGATCACAAAAATACGTCACGCTTTGCTGGCAGAACATTGCGGACTGGATGAAGATGCCGCAGCTGAGCTATTTTTATCGTCCTCAAGCATGGCAAAAGTTATCGCTTCGCACGGCCAGTCTGGTCCGCGACGTTTAGAACCATTTGTCATTCCTGAAGATGCTGATCTGTCCGATTATTTGGCCGATTCCCAAATTCTTGATCCAGAAGAGCCAGAAGATATGTTTGCTGCCTATCCTAAAGGCGGCTTGTATAGGCCCGGCAGCGTGCTTTATCGGATGCGAGAAAAGTTAAGAAAAGGCCAGCGGTCAAAACTGACCAATGGTCAAAGAAAGGAAAACACGAATGAGTAGATTTGCCGGTTCTGACGATGAAATAAACGAAAACGGCAAGGTCGTTGTCCCCGATGAAGTGCAGGATGCGATCCGTACTCTGATTGAATGGTCCGGCGATGATCCAGCGCGCGAAGGGCTGCTTGATACACCCAAACGCGTTGCGCGCGCGTGGAAGGAATATTGCGGCGGTTATGCCGAGGAACCAGAGGTCCACATGGCCCGCGTGTTTGAAGAAGTGGGCGGTTATGACGAGGTTGTGCTGCTGAAAGACATTCCGTTCCAATCGCATTGCGAGCATCATATGGCGCCGATCACCGGCAAGGCGGCAATTGCCTATCTGCCAAAAAATAAGGTTGTCGGTATCTCCAAACTTGCGCGCGTGCTGCATGGTTATGCCCGCCGCTTGCAAATCCAAGAGCGTCTGACAGCAGAGGTTGCTCAGTGTATTTGGGACAACCTCGAACCGCACGGCGTTGCTGTTGTAATCGAGGCTCAGCATGGCTGTATGACGGGGCGCGGCGTTAGAACGCCGGGTGTCGGCATGATTACCTCGCGCTTGCATGGGTGCTTTTTAGAAGATCACCGCAGCCGCAAGGAAGTGATGAGCCTGATGGGTTACGGCTAAGCTTTTTTCGCAAGGCTGACAGAAAAAGGGCGCCGCATCCGAAATGGAGCGGCGCCCTTTTTGTATTTGCTTAAGTTCAAAGAGGCTTAAAGCTGACCAAGCATATGCTCTGCGCTGGAAACGGAGAAATCACCCGGCGCCTCAACATTCAATTCCTGCACAACGCCGTCTTTCACAATCATCGAATAACGCTGGCCGCGCTTGCCAAGACCAAAGCCTGAGCCGTCCATTGTCAGGCCAACGCCTTCGGCAAAGTCGCCATTGCCATCGGCCAGCATGGTGATGTCAGCGGAGCCAGATGCAGAATTCCATGCGCCCATAACAAACGCATCATTGACCGCAGTGCCGACGATCTCGTCAACGCCCTTGGATTTCAGCTCAGCGGCCTTTTCAACGAAGCCGGGCAGGTGCTTGGCAGAACAGGTCGGCGTAAAAGCACCCGGTACGGAAAAAAGCGCGACCGTTTTACCTGCGAAATATTCCGAAGCCTGAACCTTTTCAGGGCCATCTGCTGTGGCCTTGACCATAGTCACGTCTGGCAATTTGTCTCCAACTGAGATTGTCATATGCATCATTCCTTGTGTGAAAAAGTGTCTGCATAAATGCTTAGCAATACGGCGCGTTCTCGCAAGCGCTTCTTTAAATATGCCTCCCTCAATTCTGCTTAACTGCATGGTTAAGCCCACTTCACTGTCAATCTTGAACCGCCCGTAAACACGGTCGCTCATTGTTAGCCTGCGCTGAGAAACGACAGGCTACTACTTTCATCACACGCCAGCGCTTTGAACCAGAGAAGAGACCAAATTTATGCAAAGTTTCAAACGCGCAGTGACCGGTTTGGTCGCAGCTATGACCGTGGCTAGCGTCACTTTCGCCAGCCCGGCAGCAGCGCAGAACGCGCCTGCTGAGCAGGGCCATGCTGAGAATATTCGCAAGCTGAATATAATGCTGATGGTGACTAGCCTTCGTTGCCGAGCGGGCGCGCATGATTTTCAATCTGAGTATGAGCGCTTTACCGCAAATTACATGCCCGATTTGCAGCAAGCTGGCTCCCAATTGCGCATGCGCTTAGAGGCAGAGCACGGCAAGCGCGGGGGCCGCCTTGAGCTAGACCGTATCGGTGTCGGCATCGCGAACGGTTATGGCGGCGGGCACCCATGGCTCAACTGCGAAGGGCTGAAAGGAGCAACCTATGCCCTTAATCAGCAGCGCGGGACGGTCAATCTGGCATTGGCGGCAGAAGAATTGCTCAGTCCCGTGCCAAGGGCGATATTGGCTATTCGCTAAGTATCGCTGCGTAATTCAGCGGAGTTAGATATATAAAGATAGGTTTATATTTGCCTGTCTGTGTGTCCCTCGCTATGGCGCGTGCATAGCAGATGGGGCGCGTAATCCTGCGTGTTTCATCAGGCATACAAACATCTCAATAGGAGAACCGATCGTGGCAACCTCAGCAGCTGGTCTCGTAGCCGGCAAAGACTACATCATTAAAGATATCGCTCTGGCGCAATATGGCCGCGATGAAATCGCCATTGCCGAAACTGAAATGCCGGGCCTGATGGCTTTGCGCGATGAGTTTGGCGCTACGCAGCCTTTGAAAGGTGCGCGCATCACCGGCTCGCTGCATATGACCATTCAAACGGCCGTGCTGATCGAAACACTGGTGGCTTTGGGCGCGGATGTGCGCTGGGCAACTTGCAACATCTTCTCCACGCAGGATCATGCTGCTGCTGCGATTGCCGACCAGGGCATTCCGGTATTCGCGATTAAGGGCGAAACACTCACTGAATATTGGGATTATGTTGGCAACATCTTCGACTGGTCAACCGAAGCTGATGCAGACCAAACTGCCAATATCATTCTGGATGACGGTGGCGACGCGACCATGTTTGCGCTTTGGGGGGCACGGATCGAAGCGGGCGAGGAAATGCCTGCGCCAGCCAATGCAGAAGAAATCGAATTTCAGCGTGCATTGAAAGCTTATGTGAAAGCAAAACCTGGTTATCTGACCAAATCGGTCGGAAACATCAAAGGTGTTTCGGAAGAAACCACGACTGGCGTTATGCGCCTTTACCAAATTGCAAAACAGGGCAAATTGCCTTTCCCTGCGATCAACGTAAACGACAGCGTGACCAAGTCGAAATTCGACAATCTTTACGGTTGTAAAGAATCGCTCGTCGATGCCATCCGCCGCGCCACAGACGTTATGCTGGCCGGTAAAGTCGCCTGTGTCGCAGGTTATGGCGATGTCGGCAAAGGCTCAGCTGCTTCGCTGCGTGATGGCGGTGCCCGCGTTATGGTGACGGAAGTTGATCCAATCTGTGCGCTTCAGGCGGCGATGGACGGCTTTGAAGTTGTGTCGATGGACAATGCAGTCAAACGCGCTGATATCTTCGTGACGGCCACCGGCAATGAAGACGTGATTACAGGTGCTCAGATGGAATCCATGAAAAACATGGCGATCGTCTGCAACATTGGCCACTTCGACAGCGAGATCCAGATCAGCGCGCTCGACAATTACGATTGGAAAGAAATCAAGGAAGGCACCGATCAGGTCACTTTCCCCGATGGCAGCTCCATTCTGATCCTTGCGAAGGGTCGTCTCGTTAATCTGGGCTGTGCCACTGGCCACCCAAGCTTCGTGATGAGCGCCAGCTTCACCAACCAAGTGCTTGCGCAAATCGAACTCTATACGAAGGCAGATGAGTATAAGAATGACGTTTATGTCCTTCCCAAGCATCTTGATGAGAAAGTGGCCGCGCTGCATCTTGAAAAGCTCGGTGTGCAATTGACTCAGTTGAGTGGCAAGCAGGCCGATTATATCGGTGTGCCGCAAGCTGGACCGTTCAAGCCAGATCATTATCGCTACTAAATAGAACCGCGCTGAAATGGCGTTTTCAAAAGGGGTGTTCTGACAGGTTGCATATGCGCCGTGCCGGAATGCCCCTTTTTCCTGCGTGTTTCATACTCTTGCCCCATTGCATCACGCCGCGATGAAGCATAGCTGACATGTATGGAACTTTCGCCTCTCGCCTTGGCCATTATTGGGCTCTTATTGGCCGCTTGGACCATTGGTGCAGCGGTGCTGATGATCCGTGCGTCCAATCGAGTACGCCGCTTTGAGGCGATCCGGACCAGCCTATTGCGCACCAACAGGATGTTGGACGAGGCGCCGGCAATCCCCTTGCTTGTGCGCGCCGATGGGCGTGTCGAGGCACCAGATCGGCTTGCTGGTTGGCTGGGTCTGGATTCGATGCCTGCCTTTTTGAGTGAGTTGGATGGCGGGGAGGCTGGTTCGGGCCTCTCTAAAACGCAATTGGACGAATTTACCGAAGCAATCCGAACTACGCAAAAAACCGCCAAGCCTTTCCGGCTCGCGATTACGCCAGAGGGTTCAAACCGCAGCCTAGCCTTTCGCGGTTCGCTGGCCGACCCGCAAATATCACCGGGCGGTGCGGCGCTGGTGTGGGTGTTCGATTTTTCCGAAAGCGAAAGCGAGCTGTCGCAATTGCGCGATGCCGCGAACCGCGCTCAGGGTGATTTTACTGCATTGGTTGGCCTGATTGAGGCTGCGCCGATCCCGATGTGGTTCCGCGGCACGGGCGCTAAATTGCGGCTTGTGAACAGTGCATATGTTACAGCTGTTGGGGCGAATAATGCCGATCAAGTGGTGCGCGAACAGATTGAATTGCTTGAAGAAGTGGACGGGGTAACGCCTGCTGATCTGGCGGAAACAGCGGCGCAAAGCGGCAAGGCGAGCGAGCGCATCGTTACCGCCACGATTCTTAACGAGCGCCGCTCATTGCGGGTCAGCGATCTGCCCTTGGGCCGCGACGGGATCGCCGGATACGCCATCGACATTGAGGATATGGAGCATCTTGCGCGCCAATTCCGTGCCTTTCGTGATGCGCAGCGCGCGATGCTGGATCAGCTATCCATCGGTGTGGCGCAGTTCGATTCGCAATCGCGCCTTGTCTTTGCCAATCAACCATTCCACCGTCTTTTTGAGCTGTCTCCTGCTGCGGTTAGCGAAGGCCTGCCGTTCGAACGCTTCCTATCCGATTCGCGAGAAAAGGGCCGTACGCCCGAAGTGCGTGATTTTCCTGCGTGGCGGGCGGAGCATCGCAGCTGGTTTACTAGCGATGTCGCATTTGAAGAGGCATGGCCATTGTCGGGCGGTACGCATCTTCGCATGGTCGCGCAGCCAATGCCCGATGGCGGCTTGGTTTTGATCGCAGAGGACCGGACGGAACAATTAGCCTTGTCTGCCACGCGCGACACTTTGCTGCGCACACGCACCGCGACTCTGGATAGTTTGTTCGAGGCGATCGCGGTCTTTGCGCCCGATGGCTCGCTGCAATTGTGGAATCGGAGCTTTGCCGGGATTTGGGGGCTGGAGCCAGAATTGCTCGATTCGCATCCATCCGCCGATGATCTGCTTGCCGCGATCCGTCCAAATCTGGCGAAACCGGCCAAGGCCAAAGCTATCGGCGAGGTCATTCGCGCCGCCACGCTCGACCGTAAGCAGCAGGGCGGGCGAATTGATTTGGCCAATGGGCGCGGAGTGGAGTTTGCAGGGGTGCCTCTGCCCGATGGCAATGGCTTGCTGACGGTTCTCGACATAACCGATTCGCAAAAGGCAGAGCGCGCTCTGCTCGAACGCAATCAGGCACTGGAGGAAGCAGACGCGGTGAAAGCGCGCTTCCTTGCCAATATGTCCTATGAATTGCGCACGCCGCTAACCTCGATTGGCGGCTTTGCGGAACTGATTGAAAGCGGGGCAGCGGGTCCGGTCAGCGAACAGATGGGCGATTATGTCGCCGCGATCCTCGATTCGGTGGCGCGCTTGACGGAGCAAGTCGAAAACGTGCTTGATTTGTCACAAAGCGAGGCGGGTTTGTTGCCGCTTAATATGAAGCGCACCGAGTTGCTGCCGTTTGTGTCTGACGTTGTGCGCGAACGCGAAGCTGCGATTGATGCAGCGGGCCTGACGTTGGAACTGCGCGGCAATGCAGGCGGCAAGATTGAAGCGGATAAGAAACAACTTGGCCGCGCGATTGGCAATCTCGTCGACAATGCGATTGCTGGCACAGCCAAGAATACAGCTGAAAGCGGCAAAATACTCGTGGATGTCGCCCGCACGCGTGATGGCGCACGGATTGTTGTCTCCGACAATGGCGGGGGCATGAGCGAAGAAGAACTGGCCCGCGCTTTAGACGGCCTGCGCACGAAATCAGATGGCAGCCTGGAACAGCGCCGCGGCCTTGGCATACCGCTGACCCGGCAATTGGTTGAGGCGCATGGCGGAACGCTTGAGATTATGAGCGAGCTTGGCACAGGCACCAGCGCGATTATTCATCTGCCGTGATTGTTCAATGCGCTGATCTGCCCGCCATGACGGCTTTTGGTGCGCGGATTGCGGCGCAGGTTAGACCCGGCGATGTGGTCGCGCTAACCGGTGATTTGGGTGCGGGCAAGACCACTCTGGCGCGCGCGATTTTGGCTGGGTTAGGGCATAAAGGCGAAGTGCCATCGCCGACTTTCACTATCCTTGAAACCTATGAATGCGGCGACATTCGTGTGCCCGCCGTGCATGCCGATTTTTACAGGCTGGATGATCCTTCAGAGGTTCGCGAGCTGGGGCTTGAGGATTACCGCGATGGTGCGGTTCTGATCGCAGAATGGCCCGATCACGCAGGTGGCTTTGCGCATTTGCCTGAATGTTTGGGAATATCGATTGAAATTGTGGGTGCAGGTCGCAAGGCGATTGTCGAAGCAGGTAAGGATTGGCTAGAGCGTCTACCATGAGCGAATATCCCCAAGGCATGATGGAATTCTTGAACAGCTGCGGTTGGAGCGGCTGTGCAATCGATGCGATTCCCGGCGATGCCTCATTCCGGCGTTATTTCCGGCTGCGCAAACCCGATGCCAAGGCGATGCTAATGTATGCGCCGCCGCCAACAGAAGACCCCGAACCTTTCCTCAATGTCGCCAATTGGTTGACACAAAATGGCATGCGCGCCCCGGTGATTTACGGCAGCAATCCCGCGCAAGGTTGGGTCTTGCTCGAAGATTTCGGCGATGACCGAATGCGCGATTGGCTGGATGATAATCCCGATGGCGAGATGGCCGCTTATGCCGGAGCGATTGATGCGCTTGCCGATCTGCATAAATGCGCGCCCGGGCCGTTCGACGCCTACGATATGGCGGTTTACCAACGTGAGACAGAGCTGTTCACCAGCTGGTATTGCCCTGCGATGAGCCTGCAAGTCGATGTCGATGGCCATGCTGCGGCGTGGCAAGCAGCACTTGCCCCAATGATGGCGCGTCAAAATCCCGGTGTGACCGTTCTGCGCGATTATCATGCAGAAAATATCATGCTACTGGGCGATCCACGCACAGATAGTGGCCCGCAAGGCCTCATTGATTTCCAAGATGCTCTGGTTGGCCACCCAGCCTATGATTTGGTGTCTTTGCTGCAAGATGCGCGGCGCGAGGTTAGTTCCGAATTAGAAGCGGCGATGCTCGAACGCTATTGCCAGAAAGCTGATACGGCAGAGGAATTTGTGGCGGATTACGCGCGTCTGGGCGCGCAGCGCAATGCCAAGATCATTGGTATTTTTACACGGCTGTATGTGCGCGATAAAAAGCCGCGCTATCTCGATTTCATTCCTCGTGTGTGGGAGGCCATGGAGCGCGATTTGGCGCATCCCGCGCTTGAACCTGTGGCACAGTGGTTCGAGAGCAATGTGCCTGATGCGATCCGCAAATCCTACGGAGGCAAGATCGCGTGAGCGCATTGGTCAGCGATACGGCAATGATTATGGCCGCCGGCATGGGCACGCGGATGCGTCCTCTCACTGATAATCAGCCAAAGCCCCTGGTGCCGGTCGCGGGCAAACCGCTGATCGATCATGCGCTTGACCGCTTG
>JALZVZ010000121.1 GCA_023299945.1 Altererythrobacter sp.
CTTGGCCTTGTGATGGCGTTCGCACTGGGCGGATCACTGCCGCTGCTCAACGCAAAACCGGCGCGTGCACTGAGGGAACTATAGACGCATACGAAAAGGGGGAGAGCATCGCGGCCCTCCCCCTTTTGATTGCTCGTTCAATTATTCAGCTGAAGATATTGGCATCTACGCCCACTTCCCCGGGACTACCCTTCACAACGACAGTGCTGCAGATAATGTCGTGCAGGCCTTGTTTCTTCTCGGTGAAACCCGCCATAATATAGCCGATCAAAAGGATCAGCGCTGAGAGAATTTTGGCAAAATACCGCCCCAAAGCACGCAGCCAGCTAATCCGATTGCCGTTTTCGTCAGCGACCACGAGGCCCAAGGCCATCTTGCCCAATGTGGCCTGCTTAGCCGAGCTTTCCATCACCACATAATACAATATGCTACCAATGCTGGTCACGGTCACTGCAGCGATAGAGGCGGCATCTTCGAACATTCCGCCCGCTTCAGGGTCGAGCGATGCAGCGCTAAACAGGCTAACGCCCAGAACTGCGTAAATGATAAGCTGCGCGACCATGATTATTATGTAGTCGATCAAATAGGCTGCAAATCGTATCCAAAAACCCGCGTAATTCATCATTTTTCCCACCTCCAATATTGATTTGTGCAAGCCACCACAAAACCGAACCGGATGCAAGTTTACCCCGCAACACAGCAGCGCAAAGAAAAAGGGCCTCGCATCGCTGCAAGGCCCCAATTCTTATAGTCGTCCGGTCTAAACCAAGGCTTAGAACTTGAAGCGAACCAATGCGCCATAAGTGCGCGGCGCGCTTGGGTAGCCTGACACTGTTCCAGACTGCGCCACACCATCGAACACTGTCGTGATGAATTGATCGTCAAGCAGGTTACGGCCCCAAATGCCCACTTCGATGCCATTCTCCATGGCAAAAGTCATCGAACCGTTCACAAGGTTCACTTCACGGCGGAAGATTTCGGTGTTGCCATTGGCAACATTGAAGGTCGGCAGACCGTTGTTAATATCGGTGTTGCTTTCATGATTGTAATCAAGGCGGGTAATCAAACGATTGCCGCTTCCACCAAACTCATGAGTGTAAGTTGCCGATGTCGCCAATGCCCAAGCCGGAATACCAGCCGGACGAACCCCGGTTAGATCACCCAAAACGCTGCCTGGGAAATCGTCAAACAGCGGGTCAAGATGCGTCGCTGCAAAGGTGAACACCAAGCCATCGGTTGGTTGGACGCGCACATCCAACTCAAAACCTTTGACCGATTGCTGACCAGCGTTTTGAAGCGCAAAACCAGTGCCGGTGAAGGCAAGGCTTTGGAAGCCATCAATGGTTTGATCAAACAGAGCAAGGTTGACGTTGAGGCCATCCCAAGACCCCTTGAAACCGATTTCGTAAACTTCAGCAGTCTCTGGACCAGCAAACCGCGTACCGGAAACCAAGTTCGGCACGTTAAGACCCGCATTCAAAAGCGGCGAGTCGGGCGCAGAGAATGTCGAACCAGCTACGCCTGCGGTAAAGTCTGTTGAATTGGGTCGGCTGTCACGCGACAGGTTGACCGAGCTGGCTTTGAAGCCAGTTGCAAAGCTTGCATACACGTTAATCTCTGGCGAGACTTCGTACGCAGCGCGAAGCAGGTAGGTGAACTTGTCATCACGTGTGCGGCCATCTTCGACAGCGTTCGGGATTGTTACGAAGGGTGGCTGGAATTGGAACCCAGCCAAACCGATCAGCGGGTTGAGCGCCGGGTCAACCGCCCCAGCCAGCAACGCATCTTGGTTCGCTTGTGGCAAAGCCTGGAATTGGTCACGCGTTGTGACCCCTCCAGCCGTTGCACCCACGATAAACGCATCGACAAAGTTAACCTGCGCCAGCGGATCAAAGCTTTGCTGTGCAAGAGCGAAGTCTTTCTTATCATCGGTATAGTTGAAACCGCCGGTCAGCACGAGGCCGTCGAAAGGTTCAAAATCAACCGTACCAAAGATAGACCACGATGTGTTTTCGATGCTGAACTGTTCAGATGTCAGCAGCGGAGTTGCAAAGATGGTTTCCTGCGGAAAGCCAAAGCTTAATTCCAGTTGGTTAAACAAAGTTGGTTGACCAGTCAGAACCGCAACAGGGTCTTGGCCGGCGAGGATTTCGAAAAAGTTGCGAATGTCATCGCCATTTTCGATTTCGCTGTCCTGATCGATGCTCTCGTCGAAGTAGAAACCACCGAGCAAAAAGTTGATCGGGCCATCAAAATCTGACGCGATACGAAGTTCTTGAGTGAAGGTTTTGACTTCCTGATCGCGACGTTCAAACGCAATGTCCGCGCTTGAATAATCGATGTCAGACAAGAAGGCATTGTCGAGCTTACGATAGGATGTGATCGACGTAACTGAAATAGGTCCAGTTGCCCAATCAACGTGCAATGAGCCGCCGTAATTGTCGATCTCGTTCGAAGGCACATCATTCAGGAACGCATCGTATGAGAAAAGATCGGTGCTGATCTGGCCGCCCACTGCGGCAAGACCGGCTGCTGTTGGACCAGCGACCAATGTGGTAACAGTGCAGCAAACCTCATCAATCTGTGAATAATCCGCTTTTGCGCGAATTTTCAGATCAGGGGTTGGCTCAAACAGCAATTGCGCGCCGACATTCCAGCGATTGCGATCGTTCTGCTCTACGCCAAGGTTGACGATCTCTCCGTAACCATCGCGCTTGTTATAGCTGCCATCCAATGAGAAAGCGATCGTATCTGTAAGCGGGCCGGTGACGTCACCTTTTACAATGATAGCATTGAAATTGCCGTAGCTGGCTTCAACCTTGCCGCCGAAATCAAATTGCGGTTCGCGGGTAACGACTGAGATAACGCCAGCAGATGCGTTTTTACCAAACAAAGTAGATTGCGGGCCGTTGAGAACTTCAATGCGTTGCACATTGGGCAAATCGGATAGGGCCGCGGCAGAGCGCGAACGGAAAACACCATCGATAAACACGCCAACCGATGGCTCAATGCCAAGGTTATTATCGCCATTACCAAAACCGCGAATGATGAAAGTTGATGCTGATGAAGTTTGTAGCTGGCTCACCCGCAAAGACGGGTTGACAGATTGCAGATCGAGAACATCGCGAATTTGCGCCTGTTCTAGCACTTCACCAGATGTCACCGATACAGAGATCGGCGTTTGTTGCAGGGTTTGCTCACGCTTGGTTGCGGTCACGATGATTACATTGTCATCAGCAGCTTCTTCTTCGGCTGCATTATCTGCGGTTTGTGCATGTGCGACGCCTGGAAGGGCGATGGCCGCAGCCGCTGCACTGGACAGCAGAGTAAAGCGGGCCTGGCCGTTAAGACCGGTCGTATTAGAACGCATGAATTTTCCTCTCACAAAAAACTTCAATCCTTTGACGCTCCCCACGCGCGGCAGACTAAACAGCCCAAGAATTGAACAGGTCACACAATAATCTGCGCAAAGAGTTGAAACAAGTTTAAAAGCAATCGAAAGCACGCACAGTACGATTGTTGCCACAAGGTCACAGTGCAGCGGCCCTCGCCGTAAGGGAGCCGGGCTTAATATGTGCTGCATTTCCGCTTTTACGCCCACGCGGCTTGTGGCGGGCGCACTCTTGCGCTAGGCGCGCGGCATATTGTGCGGCGCAGCGAAATTGCGCGCTGCCTAAATCCCTTTTTTCCATAAGGCTTAAAACGTAATGTCCCAATCCCTTCGCAATATCGCGATCATCGCTCACGTTGACCACGGCAAGACCACTTTGGTGGACCAATTGTTCCGCCAATCAGGCACTTACCGCGAGAACCAGCGCATCGAAGAACGCGCCATGGATAGCGGCGATTTGGAAAAAGAGCGCGGCATTACCATTCTTGCCAAATGCACCAGCGTCGAATGGGAAGGCCCAGACGGCGAAACCACACGCATCAATATCGTTGATACGCCGGGCCACGCCGACTTTGGCGCAGAAGTGGAGCGCATCCTCTCCATGGTCGACGGCGTTATCCTGCTGGTCGACAGCGCAGAAGGCGCAATGCCGCAGACCAAATTCGTCACCGGCAAAGCTTTGGCCCTCGGCCTCAAGCCGATCGTGGTCGTCAATAAGATCGATCGTCCCGATGGCCGTCCACAAGAAGTGCTGGACGAAGTGTTTGACCTGTTCACCTCGCTTGATGCGACTGACGAGCAATTGGATTTCCCATCATTGTGGGCATCGGGCCGCGATGGCTATGCCAGCGACGATGAAAATGCGCGCGAAGGCACATTGGACCCATTGTTCGAGCTGATCACAAAACACGTCCCCTCGCCCGGCCTTGACTCTGATGGTCCATTTGCCTTCCTCGCCACATTGCTTGACCGCGACCCCTTCATGGGCCGCGTGCTAACTGGCCGCGTCCAATCGGGCGGTTTGAAAGTCAACGATCCGATCCATGCGATTGATATGGACGGCAATGTCGTCGAAGTTGGCCGCGCAACCAAACTGATGAGCTTTGATGGTCTGGAACGCGTTCCCGTTGAGAGTGCCTCTGCTGGCGATATTATCGCGCTGGCGGGCCTTGAAAAAGCGACCGTGGCCAACACGATTTGCACCCCAACGGTAAGCACCCCCATCAAAGCCCAGCGGATTGATCCGCCAACGTTGGCCATGCGCTTTGCTGTTAATGACAGCCCGCTAGCAGGGCTCGAAGGCGATAAAGTCACCAGCCGCATGATCCGTGATCGTCTGCTGCGCGAGGCGGAAACCAATGTCGCCATTCGCGTCACCGAAAGCGAAGATAAGGACAGTTTCGAAGTGGCTGGCCGCGGCGAATTGCAATTGGGCGTTCTGATTGAAACCATGCGCCGCGAAGGGTTCGAGCTAGGTATTTCACGACCGCGGGTTCTCTTCCGCGAAGAAGATGGCAAGCAAATGGAGCCCTATGAAACCTGCGTCATCGACGTGGATGACGAGCATTCCGGCACTGTGGTTGAAAAAATGCAGAAGCGTAAGGCAGACCTTACCGAGATGCGTCCCTCTGGCATTGGCAAGACGCGGATCACCTTCTCCGCCCCATCACGCGGCCTAATCGGCTATCACGGTGAATTCCTATCCGACACGCGCGGCACCGGCATTATGAACCGCCTGTTTGAGAAATACGGCCCTTACAAAGGCTCTGTTGGTGGACGCAATAATGGCGTTCTGGTTTCCAATTCCGACGGTGACACCAATGCTTACGCTCTCAACATGCTGGAAGAGCGTGGCGAAATGTTTGTCGGCGCAACAGTCAAAGTTTACGAGGGTATGGTTATTGGCGAGAACGCCAAGCCTGATGATCTTGAAGTGAACCCGATGAAAGCCAAGCAGCTTTCCAACGTGCGCTCCTCGGGCAAGGATGATGCCATCCGCCTGACCCCGCCTCGCCGGATGAGCCTTGAGCAATCCATCGCCTACATCGATGATGATGAGATGGTTGAGGTGACACCAAAGAGCATCCGCCTGCGCAAATCGGCCCTGTGCCCACATGAGCGCAAGAAGCTGAAGCGCAAAAAAGACGCTGGCTAACATTGGTGGGTAAGTTCGGGGGGCTAAACTCACCGCAACGCTTGCACTAAACAACTGCGCTTTCTACCGTCCTCGGGTTGCCCCTTGAGGACGGAGAAAATTATGCGCCGCGCTGCCCTGATACCTGCTGCTTTGTTCACGATAGGCGCAGCCTTTGGCCTGTCCTCGTGCAAGCCTGTTCCTGATAGCGACGTTGGCGCATCGGACAGTGAATTTGCCATTGGCGCAGGCGGGCGTCCGGTCGGCGAGGCATGGTCACGCAGCCCAATTATCGCGCAAAATGGCATGGCGGCCACCGCCCATCCGCTCGCCACACAAATCGCATTGGATGTGCTCAAAGACGGCGGCAGCGCGGTGGATGCCGCGATTGCAGCCAATGCGGCGCTGGGCCTGATGGAGCCAACCGGCAACGGGATTGGCGGCGATCTGTTCGCGATCATCTATGACCCTGCATCGGGCGAGCTGGTGGGCCTCAATGGTTCGGGCCGTTCGCCTGCGAACCAAACGCTGGATCAGCTCAAGGAAAAGCTCAATGGCGCGGACGCACTGCCTGCCGTTGGCCCCCTGCCCATCACCATTCCTGGCACAGTCGACGGCTGGTTTGAAATGCACGGGCGTTACGGCAAATTGCCTATGTCCCGCGTGCTAGCCCCAACAGTGAAATATGCCCGCGAAGGTCATCCCATTGCCCCCGTCATCGCAATGTATCTGGACCGCTCGCTCAAGGCCTATGAGCGCCGCCAAAGAGACACACCGTTTGATTTTTCCAATGCCCGTGCGACTTGGTTTGCGAACGGCGCTCCTAAAGCCGGTGACCTATTCAAAAACCCCGATTTGGCGAACACGCTGGAGGCCATCGGGCGCGGCGGGAGCGATGCGTTTTACAAGGGCGCATTGGCCAGCCGCATGGTGGATTACTTGGCTGAACAGGGCAGCGCCTTCACGCTGGAAGATTTCGCCGCCCATGAAAGCGAATGGGTGACGCCCGCCTGCGCATCCTATCGTAAAGGGTATGAATTGTGCGAGCTGCCGCCAAACACGCAAGGCTTTGCTGCGCTCCAAATGGTCAATATTTTGAAGAATGTCGATCTTTCGCAATATGAGCGCGGATCGCCCGAACTCATCCATTATCTCACCGAAGCCAAGCGCCTTGCCCATGCAGACGTTGCACGCTTTTATGCCGATCCTAGCTTCACCGACTTGCCTGAAGAACTTTTGAGCGAGGAATATGGCAAGGAACGTTTCGATCTCATCAATCCGCGCAGCGCCGCCAAAAATTTCATGCCCGGCCAGATCGAAGTCGCCCCGAAATTGGAAGGTGAAGGCGACACAACCTACCTCACCGTGGTCGATAAGGATGGCATGATGGTCAGCCTGATCCAATCAAACTATCGCGGCATGGGCGGCGGCCTCGTGCCTACAGGCATGGGCTTTATGTTCCAAGATCGCGGCGAATTGTTCAGCCTCGATCCCGCCCA
>JALZVZ010000122.1 GCA_023299945.1 Altererythrobacter sp.
CTTCGCCGATAAAACCGATTTCACTTCCACGCGGAGCAATCGCAACCGTGTCGAAATTGAACGCGGCGACAAATGTATCGAGCCGAACGGGTGGGTTTTCAGTGAAGGCTTGTGCGCCCAGCAGACCCCATTCCTCTGCCGTGGTTCCCAGCACAAAAATGTCGCGGTCATGCGGGCCGGAGGCTGATAGTCGCCGCGCTAGCTCCAGCATAGCAGCGACCCCGCTGGCATTATCCGCTGCGCCATTGCACAGCCGGTCTGCATCACCGACCTCGCCGCATTCGCCAAAGTGATCCCAATGCGCCAACATCAAAACCGCTCCTGCTTCTGGCCGCATGCCAGGCAATTTGCCGATCAAATTATGAGAGATAGAATCGCGCCGGTCTGAACTGGCTTCAATCCGAACGGTGGCCGGCAAAGCGATGGGCCCGAACCCTGTATCATCAGCCTGCGCTTCTAAATCGGCCCAATCATCAAAAGTGCGCTCTATCGCATCACGGGTGACAAAAGCGCTAAGATTGTCATCCAATTCGCTGACCAATTGGAACCGCTCGCGGCTTGAAAATCGCTTGAGATTGTTGATCGATTCTGCCGATTCCACAATCGTGATGACGGCTGAAGCACCTTGCTCAAACAATTTCGCGCGCCGGGCGGGACTTTTGCCCGGCTCACCCTGCAAAACAGCCACTTTACCAAGCACTTCATCATTTGCGACGCCGGCCTCTGCTTTGCCAACAAACACCAAAGCGCCCTCTTCAACCAAGGCCCGCTTACTGCCGGTGAGAGCTGCTGCTTCCCCATCCGCCATGGCAATATTTTTGTCGCCAATTTGGAACACAACATTCCCGTCCAATGCAGCCGAAGTCACCAAGGACACGGGGGCCCGCCAAGGGTTGGAGGGATCATTGGTCCCGCTAACCCAACCGGCCCGTTCAAGCTCGCCCTGCATATAATCGAGCGTTTTCGTCTCACCCTGCGTGGTGGGACGGCGGCCCATAAACTCTTCGCTCGCCAATACAGCAATATCTTTCGAAAGCGCGGCTTCTGCAAGTTTGAATTGCGCCTCGAAACCAGGATTGCCGCTCGTACTCGCACAGGCAGACAGCGCCAATACGCCTGCCACCAGCCCCAAGAAGCGCCCCGTTATATTGCCCCATATCACCATTATTCGGCGGTCCAGCCTCCGTCCATCGACCAGTTTGATCCGGTCACATTGCCCGCTTCTTCCCGGCACAGGAACAGCGCCAGCGCGCCGACTTCTTCGGGTTGAACAAATTTCTTAGTGGGCTGCTTTGCCAGCAACACATCATTGATGACTTGCTCGCGGGTCAGCCCGCGCGCCTTCATCGTGTCGGGGATCTGTCCTTTGATCAGCTCTGTCCAGACATAGCCCGGGCTGATGCAGTTCGCTGTCACTCCATTTTGCGCCAATTCCAGCGCGACCGTTTTGGTGAAACCGACAATGCCATGCTTGGATGCATTATAAGCGCTTTTGAACGGGGATGCGGTGAGTGAATGGGCAGAAGCGGTATTAATCAACCGCCCCCAGCCCTTCTCGCGCATCGCAGGAACGGCAAGCCGAGTGGTATGAAAGGCGGCGGTCAAATTGAGTCCAATGATCGCCTCCCATTTGTCAGTTGGAAATTCATCGACGGGAGCAACGTGCTGCATTCCGGCGTTGTTGATGAGGATATCAAGGGGGCCAGCTTCCGCCATCATCGCCTCAATTGCGCTCACATCCAGCAGGTTCGCGCCAAAATGGACCGCACCGCCGAGTTCGTTTTGAAGTTCGGCAATCAGCGTATCATCGCCAAAACCGTTCAGGATCACCTCGGCCCCTTCGGCATGCAGAGCCCGCGCCATTGCCAATCCAATGCCCGATGTTGAGCCTGTGACCAGCGCGCGTTTGCCTTTTAAGACCATGCCCAATTCCTCAATGCTTTCATGTTGTGAATAGCTTTTGCCTTCGCATTCCGCTCTGTCCAGCCTAAAGCGTGTTTAGACAGATATTTGCAAGACACTTAGGGAGGCGCTCTTGGGGCGCTGCGGAGGGGAAACCATGCGCCTAAATCCGTTTAACACATCCAAGATTAGAGTTCGTTCAAGCGGGTCGGGCAGCGCCGGAGGTTCACGCATGCCCGGCGGTAAAGGTGGCGGCATTGGTTGCGGCACGCTAGTAATCGTGGCGATAGCGTATTTTGTATTTGGCGCAGACCCCATGCAAACACTCAGCACCGTGCAAGGCATAGACGGCGCGACCTCTCAGCCAAGCCAGCAAATTAGTACCGATGAAGCCGCCATTTGCGGCAGAAGCGAATATGCGCGCGAGGCCTGTGATGCGCTTACATCGCTGAATGAAACATGGGAGGCGGAATTTGCAAAAGCGGGCATACCGTTCAAAGATCCTATGCTCGATCTATTTACTTCAGGCCGTGTTTCCACCGAAGGCTGCGGTGCTGCGTCTTCTGCATCTGGTCCGTTTTACTGCCCCGCTGATATGGGGATTTACATCGATACGGGCTTTTACGAGCAGCTTGCCAATATGGCAGGAACGGGCGGTGATTTTGCGCGGCTTTATGTGATTGCGCATGAATATGGCCATCACATCCAGAACCTGACTGGATTGGCGGAACAAGTGCGCAGCGCGCAGGCACAGAACCCGCGTCGCTCCAACGAATTGCAGGTCCGCATGGAGTTGCAGGCAGATTGCTATGCAGGCGTTTGGGCAGGCAAAAACCGCAACCAGATTGAAGCGGGTGATATGGAAGAAGGTTTGCGCGCGGCAGCTTCGATTGGCGATGACACGTTGCAAAAGCGCGCTGGCCAAAGAATAAACCCGGAAGGTTTTACCCACGGCACCAGCGCCCAGCGCATGGAGGCTTTGAAACTGGGCCTAGAAAGCGCAGATGATAGCCAATGTGACCGCTATTTTCAGTTCAATTGAATTGAACTGCACTTAACCTTAAGCCATCCGACAAAATG
>JALZVZ010000123.1 GCA_023299945.1 Altererythrobacter sp.
CCAGAGGCTATTATCGTCCTTCAGTCCACGCGGCATAGAGGCGGTGTCGCCATTACCACTGATGCGATCCAAAATCACAGATCAGTCTTTGATATTGATAATTCACCTCTGGTATCCTTGGCGATTTGGCGAATTGGCCTTGTTGGAAAGGCGCGTTTGGGTCCGATATGGCTGCGAGAACAAGCGGCAGGGAGCGAGGCTGGTATTGGTATGGCCAAATTTTTCAAACCTCAATTTGAACGGCTATTAGCGCAATATGATTTTGACATGCTCATGCCGGGGCACGGCTGGCCTATTCATCGGGATACTAAAGCGGCAATTCAATCCAGCGTGGATGCGCAATTGTCTAACTATGAATAGTAATATTGTCGCTCCACGCTCGGCGATGCGCTGGTGGCCGCAGCGATTGCCCATTTGGCAAGATTAGAAGAATTTGGAAGGTGCCTAAGTGTCCGATGAAATCCAACAACATGTCGACAAGGCTTATGCTTATGCAAAGACCTTCTGCGATGAAGGGCACGTGGCCGACTACATCCCAGCTTTAGCTGAGGTCGATCCTTTAAAATTCGGGATGGCCGTTGCATTGCCAAACGGTGATTATTGCTGTGCCGGTGACGGAGATGAAGCATTTTCGATACAGTCTGTTTCTAAAGTCTTTACATTGGCGCTGGCCCTGAAATGCCTTGATGATACGATATGGGATGCGGTTGGAAGGGAACCTTCGGGAAGTTCCTTCAACTCAATAGTCCAATTGGAAACGGAATGCGGCAAGCCGCGGAACCCTCTCATCAATGCAGGCGCAATCGCTACAACTGATCGATTGATAAACGGTGGCTCGGCAGAGGATGTTGTCGCGCAAATTCTGACATTCATGCAGCAACGCGCCGCTGATCCGACTGTTTACATTGATGACCGTGTCGCAACTTCAGAAGCAGGTTCGGGAGCGAGAAACCGTAGCTTGGCGCATTTTATGTCGGCGTTTGGCAATTTGAAACATCCAGTCGAAACCAGCCTGAGTGCTTATTTTTGTCAATGCGCGCTTGCCATGTCTTGCCGTCAATTGGCGCGAGCTGGCTTATTCTTAGCATTTGGTGGAAAGGACCCTGTTTCGGGCGAACGCGTCATTTCCGCTGAACATTGTCGGCAAATCAACGCGGTTATGCTGGCATGTGGGCATTATGATAATTCGGGTGAATTTGCTTTCAGAGTGGGAATGCCAGGGAAAAGCGGTGTCGGTGGCGGCATATTGACAATCGCGCCAGGGCGCGGTGCAATCGCAGTTTGGTCACCGGGTTTAAATCAAGCCGGAACCTCATTTGTAGGCTCCATCGCTTTGGAGCATTTCACTCGCGCGATCGGATGGTCTATCTTTGAGTAAGCATTCCGATTTCCATCGGTTGAAAAGTGGCTTTGGATCGGCAATCTTGTCGTTGATCCAATTGTACAGATAGTGAGATTGATTTGGAAAACGATGACCCAAAAGAATTGAGATCATTGGCGGATCATGGCGGATTATTGTATTCCGCCTGTATCGGCACAGATGGTACGAACATGCCAATCGACATCACCAAGCTACCTGAACACCGCGCTGACAAGCATTTTTATTGGCTGCATATGTGTGCCTCGCACCAAGATACCAGAGCGTATTTAGAGCAGCATACAAAGATTGATGATCTCGTGATTGATGCCTTGTTGGCGGATGAAACGCGTCCACGTACTTTGGGTCGTGAAGAGGGAACATTATTGGTACTGCGAGCCATGAATTTCATGCCTGACTGCAAAGCGGAAGATATGATTTCGCTGCGTTTGTGGGTGGAACCGGGGCTGGTTCTGACAACCCGATATCGCGATGTGTTGGCCATAGAAGATCTTAAGTCCATGATTGCCGATGATGTTGCGCCATGTCGGGTCGGTAAATTTGTCACAGCCATCACTGACCGCGTTTATTCGCGTATGGAGCCCGTTCTTGAAGATCTGGAGGATCGTACCGCCAGGTTGGAAGAACACATCGCGAAAGAGGAAATTGAAGGTGTCGCCAATAATGCGTCCCCTTTACGTATCAAGGCTACGATTTTGCGAAGGCACATCGTGCCTCAACATGCCGCACTGGCGAATTTAATTCGTATAAAACCGCTGTGGCTTAAGGAAGAAGATGTCGAACAATTGTTGGAAAGCGAGGATCAGATCACGCGATATGTAGAAAGTTTGAATGATATTCGTGATCGCTTGATCATCTTGAATGACGAAATCGCGCGTCAAAATGACCAGCAAATGTCGGAAACAAACTATCTATTTGCTTTGGCGGCCACCATTTTTCTTCCTCTGACGTTCTTAACGGGGCTGCTGGGAGTAAACGTGGCCGGAATACCGGGTATGGAAAATGAAGCCGCTTTTCCGGTTTTGGTCTCACTCTGTGTAGTCGCTGTAGCAATCCAAGTTGCTTACTTCCGTAAGAAGGGCTGGTTCTAGTCTGGTGAGGGAGTGCGGAACCTGCCAAGTTCTTGTCAAAGCAAATGCACCTAATTGAAAATCGACGTCAGTTGGGTGGGGCAGGGCGATGCCCAGACCCAAGAAACCAGCCAGTCCGTTCCGATATTTCAATTCTTCGCCTGAGATTATCCGCCTGGTCATGATGATGTATGTCCGCTTCTCGCTTTCGCTTAACCACTTCAACTCACAGCGCCACCTTGTCGACACTTCGGTCGATTTTTGGCTAGAATGTTAGTGGTTCATAAAGTGAACATCATTGGATTTCACGGTCCATTTGCTTTGACAGTACCACTTATTTCGATGGCCGCCTCTTTTTGGAGACGCTTCGTACAAACGATGCCAGTGCTTTGTTGAATTCATCGGGCCGTGTTGCGAATGGAGAATGCCCTGCTCCCTCAAGAGTGTGAACTTTCAGATGAGGGGCAGCAGCTCTCAGCGCGGCAAGCCCGCCCTGAGAAACGGAAGGATCTTTGTCTCCATGTATAATCATGACCTCCACTTCCGCTAGAAGCCCGACGATATCGGTGTTGTCCATTGGATGGCTTTGTAAAGGCCCTCGGACAAAGGGAGGGACCATCAAAGCCAGTTGATGCGCCTTTGTCTCCCACTCCAAATCCTTGCCCCCTTCGGTCAGAAGCGGGATGAAAAGTTCGGTCGCCTCGCGCTGATTGGCGAAACTGGGTGAACCACGCAGTTCGCGCATGCGGGTGATGTTTGCTAGGACGGCTGGGTCGATGCCGCCGTCAGGCGGAAAGAATGGGGTAAAGCCGCCAAGCGCTCCGACCATTACAATCCCTGAAGTTTTGGCCGTCCCGAATGTCCGCAGATAGTCGGCTGCAACCAAAGAGCCGTAAGACCAGCCGACCAAGGTAGGGCGCTGAAGACCGGTCGCTTCCATGACGCGGGCGACATCTTTCGCCCAGACTTCAGGGTTATCATACGCCGATGTCTCGCTCGGTTTGCCGGAAAAAGCGTGACCACGCAGATCAAAAGCGACGATCCGAAACTCTTCTGCAAGCTCTGATTCCAGTTGCTTGGAGAAACTGCTCGCTCCCATGCTCAGGCCATGGAGGAACAGAATTTCAGGGCCATCGGGATTGCCGGTTGTTGTCACAGCCAACGGGACCCCGCCTTCACCTTCGACGTAGAACGATTTGGCCAATACGGCGGGACTGACGAGGAATGGCAGCGCAATCAGGATGGCAGCGCAGATATTTTTGACAAAGATGTTCATGGGGGCCTCTCACACGCGATCTTGCTAAGACAGTGACTGGCTATCGCATTCTAACCAGGCTTCTCGTCCAAATGTTTCTTTCTATGTGATGATAGCTATTTTGGATTTGAGTCTGACAAGAATAAGGTAACTGTTTGCCTCTGAGATAATGGGCCGATCACAAAGCGCAGTCGATCTGGCTGTTGAAGGAGCTTAACATGAAAAGACCATCAACCTTTGCGCGCCGACCGATTGTCACTGTGCTAACCGCAGCGGTGGTTTTGTCTGGCTGCGCTACAGGGCCGCTAGCACCGGCTGTGCAAGCCCAAGCAAGTTCTGAAGCGGCGAGGCCCAGTGGCCCACCTGAAACTGTATTGCCGCCCACTTCGACATTGCTGCGCCATTATCAAGGAACCACTGTTTGCACAGCGCCAGATGGGAGCCATTGCGGAACCGATTATTGGAGTATGTATCGCCACCAGGATGGCTCACGGGTAATCCATGTCGCTTCAGAGACGGCGCGCGCCGGTGAAGTGCGACATGCCAGTATTGTCATCGAAGCCGATGGCATGGTTGGCGAAGCTTTCATGCATAATCGTTCGCCTTCGCAAGCGTTGGGCTCTTCCTATGTCATTCAGACTGACGAAGGCGTGGAACAGGCGATCTATAATAACGTCGGGTTCGGCACACCGGGCGGCATCGAGCAATCTAAAGTCGCATCGGGCAGTCCTCGCAAGGCGCGCTCAATTGGCGTCGGGCCGGCGGCCAGTGATGGGATTCACTTTTTCAATGTCCGGCCCGAAGAGGGCGAGGGGCAAGATCATCAAGTGTTCTGGATGGGTGGCAGTTTTAGCGGATCAATGGCCGGTGTTTTCCGTTCAACAACATACACTTCGATGGGCGAGGAGGCTATCACGATGCCTCAAGGCTATGACATTCCAACCGATCATTACAAGATGGCCAGCGGGTCAGAAGTCTGGTTGACTAAGGATAGCCGCATTGTTGTTCGCGCGGACGTTCGGTTCGGGCCGGGTCCAGCAATGCGTTATGAGTTGAAGGACCTGAAGGTTACTGCACTCAACGGTGCTGTCAAAGCGAATGCACCTAATTAAAGATTGAGGCTCATTAGCTAGGGCAGGATTTGTGCCCAGACTCAAAAATCAAGTAGTCCGTTTCGCTGTTTCAATTCGTCGTCCGAACTTATTCGGCTTTTAGTGATGATGTATGTGCGGTTCCTGCTGAGTTTGCGGAACTTTGAAGATCTTCTGTTCGAGCGGAGGATTGGCGTCTGCCATGAGACAGTGCGGCTTTGCTGGAACCGGTTCGGCCCGCTGTTTGCTGCAGATATCAAGCGGCAGCGGATAAGCCGGATGCGCGGCTTTCGAGACTGCTGCTGGCATGTCGACGAAGTGTTCGTAAAGATCAATGGCGAGACTCATTATCTGTGGCGTGCGGTGGATCACGAAGGTGGAATTCTAGAGAGCTATGTAACGAAAAAGCGGGATAAAAAGGCTGCTTTGAAGTTCCTGCGCAAGGGGCTACGTCGTCACGTACCAGCGGAGAAAATCGTGCCCGATGGTCTGAAATCCTATCCTGCAGCGATGCGCTAACTCGGCAACGAAAGCCGTCGCGAAATGGGCAGGCGGAAGAACAACAGAGTTGAGAATTCGTACCTCCCGTTCCGACGCAAAGAACGGGGCATGCAGCGGTTCCGGCGGATGAAGTGGTTGCAGAAATTTGCCTCAGTTCACGCCAACATCCACAATCACTTCAACTCGCAGCGCCATATAGTCG
>JALZVZ010000124.1 GCA_023299945.1 Altererythrobacter sp.
GCAATAAAGGCGCGCACTTCATCGCGGAACGCCAGCTCTTCTGCACTAAAATCCAAATTCATTGCCATGACCTCTTTTGATGCGCATGTTTTGACGCGCTTTTGCGACCCTACAGCACCGCTGCCGAGCAAAAAAGGGGTGACGTTACGTAAGCTGAGTTTTTGACTAGTTTTTGCCTGCAGTGGCCTCAAAATTGACCCATGTTTCAGCGCCTTGCCTCAGTTGGCCTTTTCTGGCCTCGTTTGGCCTCCTTTGGCCTCGGCATCTCTGCGGTGCATTTTGAGGATTTCTTGCGCTATCTTTTTTGACTTCGCGGCAATTCTCACCAGAGTGCCATCCAAGAGGCAGATGGGGGCTTTTAACAATGACAAAGGATATAATCACGATTGGCGAGGATGGACTGTATCATCCAACAAATGAGGCAGATGTCATCGCGCTGGTGCAACATGCCCGCGCATCGGGCAAGCAAATCCGCTGCCGCGGGGCAACGCATTCGGTCGCATGGAGCATTTACACCGATCCGGTGGGCGATACCCCGCCCAATCGCACGCTCCAGCAGCATCCACCGGCAAGCGACCAGATCAATATGGCATTCGATAAAATGCGGAGCCTTGATTGGGTGGATGAGGCCGCCGGTATTGTCGCGGCTGAGCCCGGCATTAATCTTGGCTGGGATCCGCAAGACCCCTTTGGCGCCTCCACATTAGAGAACAGTTTCCTGCATCAGATCTTTAAGAAAGGCTGGGCGGTGAACACGCTTGGCGGGATAACGCATCAAACGCTTGCAGGCTTTACCGCGACCGGTTCAGCGGGGGGTTCAACGCGCTTTGCATGGGACAATGCCATCGCCTTTCGGATGGTTGATGGCACGGGCAAAGCGGAGTGGATTGAGAAGGGCAGCCCGGAATTTGATGCCGTCTCCACCTCCATGGGACTGATGGGGATCATCACCAAGATGCGGCTGCAACTGGTGCCGATGTATAATATTGAAGGCACGGAGAAGATGACACCCGTCACCGGCCCCGATGCACCGATGGATTTGTTTGGCGATGGTTCAGCGGCCCAGCCCTCGCTGGCGCAGCATTTGAAAGATAGCCCTTACACACGCACCGTCTGGTGGCCGCAAAAGGGGGCTGAGCGAATACAGACTTGGGAGGCAAAACGGGTCCCAACGAAGGGGAACGACCTTTGCCCCTATCAGCAGTTTACGCCGAACTTCCTAGGGCAAACGATGCAATTGGCGGCCGCGACATTCTTTGTGCTGCTCGGCAATAATAGCGTTAGGTGCATCATGGGTTTGCTGAGCCATAAAATCAGCCATTATTTCGCCGTGCTTGGCCCCGTCATGAAACGCGGTGGCAGCGGATTTTTTGCGCGATTGCTCGCTTATATTGGTGCGGTTTTCGTTGGCGCGCTTGTCCTGTTGATCGGGCTGGCGCTGAGCCTATTTAAAGGCAGCGCCCGCGCACTTTTCCCCAAGCTATTGCCCGCCTTCAGCCCAATGACAAAGCCGGGTCAGGAAACGCATTTCAACGATTATTATTGGCGCAGCCTATGCATGGATAACACCGTCGATGACGTTTATTTGGGCACGGAGTTTACCGAAATTTGGGTGCCGATCGGCCATGCCAAACAGGCGATGAACCTCTACCGCGATCTGTTTAATGCACGCGGATCTGAGGCGACAGGGTATTTCTCAACCGAGGTTTATGGCGGGCCCAAATCATCGGCTTGGCTAGACCCTGGCTACACCGACGGCAGCGATGAATATAAGGACGGAACCGTCCGCTTTGACCTGTATTGGTACCGCGATAACCGCGATGTTCCCAATGCGGATGAAGGCTTTTTTGAGCAATATTGGGATGTCCTCAAAGAGGGCGGCGTCCCCTTTCGTTTGCATTGGGGCAAGTTTGTACCGCGCTATGATTTTCCCAAATGGGCGGAGCATTACCGCAGCGCTTTGCCACTCTTTGATGACTTTATGGCTTTGCGTGAAAAGCGCGATCCTGACGGATTGTTCTTCACGAAATATTGGCGCGAACGCCTGACAGGTGCGGCGTGATGCTGACAAATGACAGGCAGTGCTGAACGTTTTGCCTGCTAGGCAAGCGGCATAAAACACAAAATGGAGTGAGCGGATTATGAGCGATCAAGCATCTGGCCAAGCAACTGGCGGCTGCCTATGTGGCGCGGTGAAATATGAATTTCCCAAGGATCAAGTGGTCTCCGCCCATCATTGCCATTGCACCGATTGCCAAAAAAGCACGGGCAGCGGCAAGGCCAGCTTTGTGATTGTGCCCTCAGCAGCGGTGTCGAGCACAGGCGAGCTCAAATATTACAGCGTCAAAGGAAGCGCGGGCGCCACGGTCAGCCGAGGGTTTTGCCCTGAATGCGGCTCTCCCATTATGAGCGTGATCCCTGAAATGGGGCCGATCAATATAATTAAAGCAGGCAGTATTGATGACCCTAGCTGGATCAATATCCAATCCAGCTTCTGGTCAGACACATCCCAGCCATGGTCGCCGGTGGATACGGCCCTGCCGTCAAGCGCGGCCAATCCTGAAAGCTAGAGGCGCTAAACCTCCGCTGCCAAATAGCTCGCTTGTTTGATCGCAGCCTTGGCGTCCAATTCTGCTGCCTCAAACGCGCCGCCTATAAGATCGGCGGGGACATCATCCGCGATAAGTTCATCATACAGTGCGCGCAAAGGTTCTTGGCCTGCGCAAATCACGACCGTGTCGACTTCCAAAATTTCGGGCAAACCATCGCGCACAATATGCAGGCCTGCGTCGTCGATCCGCTCATATTCAACCGCCTTCATCATCTTGATACCGCGCCGGTTGAGAGTAATGCGATGCGTCCAGCCGGTTGTCTTACCCAGCCCCCGGCCAACGCTGGTTTCCTTGCGTTGCAGCAGGAATATCTCGCGCGGTGATGGGGTCACTTGCGGCTCAACGCCGGTTACACCTCCGCGTGGATGGTTTTCAAAATCGACGCCCCATTCCGCAGCAAACAAATCGCGGTCGAGCGCGCTGGAGGGCCCGCTGTGCGAGATCAGTTCGCAGACATCGAAACCAATGCCGCCTGCACCCACGACAGCGACACGGTCGCCGACTTCGCGTTTGCCCTGAATGACATCGATATAGCCTGCGACCTTGGGGTGATCCATGCCTGCAATATCAGGCACACGCGGCGTGATACCGGTGGAAATTATCACTCGGTCAAAGCCCGCATCTTTAAGCGAATTTGCATCGGCGCGCGTGTTGAGGCGCAGGTCAATTGCGTGCACTTCAATCATCCGGTTGAAATAGCGGATCGTCTCGTGGAACTCTTCCTTGCCCGGGATCTGCTTGGCCAAATTGAACTGCCCGCCAATTTCACCGGAGGCCTCAAACAAAGTCACATTATGTCCGCGCTGCGCCGCTGTGACCGCATAGGCGAGGCCCGCAGGCCCGGCCCCTACAACCGCCAATTTCTTCGGCGATTTGGTGGGGAGATAATTCAACTTAGTCTCATGACAGGCGCGCGGATTGACAAGGCACGATGTCAGCTTGCCGCCAAAGGTGTGGTCAAGGCAGGCCTGATTGCAGGCAATGCAGGTGTTGATCTCATCCTCGCGGCCTTCGATGGCTTTGCGCATAAATTCAGGGTCCGCGAGCAGCGTGCGCGCCATGGATACAAGATCAGCCTCGCCGCGCTCCAGCACTTCTTCGGCCACATCGGGCATGTTGATCCGGTTGGAGGTGATAACCGGAACGTTCACTTCCTTGCGCAAGCGGCCAGTGACGCCGGTAAATGCCGCGCGCGGTACCATGGTTGCAATCGTGGGAACCGCACTTTCATGCCAAGTGAAATGGGTGGAGATAATGCTGACGCCCAGCTGCTCCAACCTTTGCGCCAGATTGACAATTTCTTCCCAGCTCATCCCGCCTTGCAGCATATCCATCGCCGCAATCCGGAAAATGATAATGAAATCCTCACCAACGGCCGCGCGCGTTTGTTCAACAATCTCCAGCGCAAACCGCATACGGTTTTCGTAAGAACCGCCGTATTCGTCTTCGCGCAAGTTTGTTTTCTCAACCAGAAATGATGAGATAAGATAGCCCGCAGAACCGATAATCTCGACCCCGTGATAGCCAGCCTTTTGTGCCATCACTGCGCAGCGCACATGGTCATCAATCTGCTTTTGAATACCTGCTGCATCCAGCTCTGCGGGAACATAGCGGCCAATACGTGACTTCACCGCAGATGGCGCCACCGCATCAGGCGTATAAGCCAGCGGGCCAGGATGCAGTATCTGCATGCAAATCTTCACGTCTGGATCGGCGGCGTGAACCGCTTCTGTCACCAAACGATGCTGGTCAGCCTCCGCCTCGCTCGACATGGTCGCCCCGCCGCGCGAGGATTCAAAATTCGGCGCAATCCCGCCGGTGATAATCATCCCAATGCCATTGGCCGCACGCTCAGCGAAATAGGCCGCCATGCGCTCAAACCCGCCCTCCATTTCCTCAAGGCCGGTGTGCATCGACCCCATAATTGAACGGTTTTTGAGGGTAGTATGACCCAGATCAAGCGGCTCAAGCAGTTTGGGGTAGTTCATGCATATCCTTTAGCGAAAGCGCTTCTTGGCAGAGTATCATTATATTTTCGCGAAAGGTCTTTAGCGCAGCTGATCGTTCAATTGGCAACTAACCTAAGGATTAGGCTGACGACGGACAGAAGATGAAAAACTGCAATTCTGGCCTAGAGTCCCCAAGCAAAGCTCTCAGCGCCACGTTGGCTACTTTTGATTGAGCATTGGTTGGGTTCTTGATCTCAAGCGCGTTTAAGACCCGGTTGGCCGTTAGCTGCCAGTCAGCTTTTGATGGGGCTTACGGCGCTGAACCTCAATACCCAAGGATGAGCAAAGTAGCCCATATCCGCAAACGATCTACTTCAAGACGCTCTTTGATGTCTGCTATTGGGTGGGAAGCTAACAGTTAAAGCAAAGCGAGCAATGCCTGTGATCAAGTTCAAAAGCCGATTGCCTTGAGCCTCAACCTGATTAACATCAGTGACAAAGAAGTTATGGTGATTTGGAGGCATGCGGGTGGATTGGGCGCTGATTACACGAACGGTCGAACATTTCGATACGTTGGAGCCGGACGATTTGGCGGACGAGCTGGAGCGGCTTCACGGCTCTGATCCTGCACTGGCAACGGCAATAGATCGGCTGCAAGGAGCTCGCAAATCCGCAAGCTCTTTTATGCAAACACGCATGCCGCAGACCGCTTTTGAAAACAGCGACGCGCTAGATCCCCAGAGCCGTATCGGTATCTGGCAAATAGAAGAACTGCTGGGCGCCGGCGGTATGGGCGAGGTTTACCGTGCAACTCGGGCCGATGGTCTGTTTGAGCAGCAAGTTGCGCTGAAATTGGCCCGCCAGAGCGAGGATAAATTCGTCCAAAGGTTTGAGGCCGAACGTCAACGTCTAGCCCAACTCGACCACCCCAATATTGCGCGGATTGTCGATGGCGGAACCGCGCAGAACGGTTCGCCATATATGACGATGGAATATGTCGACGGGCAGCCGATTGATCTGCATTGCCAGCGCAGCCAATTGGACCGCGCAGCTCGGCTGAATTTGATTGGCCGGCTGTGTGCCGCTGCCGCCCATGCGCATGGGCGCTTGGTGCTTCACCGCGATATTAAGCACGCAAATGTGCTGATCAATTCTGGCGGCGAACTGCGACTGATTGATTTCGGTGTTGCCTCGCTGATCGGCGATGATGATCCCAATGCGGGCATTGGGGCATTGACGCTGGCTTATGCAGCACCTGAACAATTGCGCGGCGAGCCGGTTAGCGCTGCGACTGATATTTTCGCAATCGGGATGCTCACCCATTTTCTTGAAACGGGCGCTGTTCCAGAACGTCAAAGCGATGGTTCAGTGGCGATAGATGCAGCCGCAATTGATGACGCGGATCTGGCGGCAATTTTGGCCAAGGCGACCGCCG
>JALZVZ010000125.1 GCA_023299945.1 Altererythrobacter sp.
GAATTTGATCCAGAGGCGGCTGGCAAAATGTTCTTCCGCGGCGGCCACACCGGCTACCTTGGCCTGCGCTATCACGCGCATGGAACAAATTGGGTCGAGCTGGAGTTGCCCTGGCGCGAGGATTTGCTGGGCGAGGAAGACCGCGAAGTGCTGGCATCTGGCCCGATTATCAGCTTGCTCGACATGTGTTCTGGCATGTGTATTTGGACTACACGTAAAGTATTCCAGCCAGTTGCGACGCTGGATTTACGTGTCGATTATCAGCGTCCCGCAAAGGATCGCAGCGCCGTTATCGGCCATGCAGAATGCTACAAAATCACGCGCTCTGCCGCCTTTGTGCGCGGCTTTGCCCATGATGGAGATCCGGAAAATCCGGTCGCAACATTGGCCGGGGTTTTCATGACCATCGCGATGGACCCCCGAAATGTCTGATGATGCAAAGCCCAAACCTGTGGCCGTGACACTCACGCCCTACGCCCGCTCCTTGGGAATTGAACTTGAAGATGCAGCAAACGATGCAGGCCGAAACTCGCACACACTCGCGATTGATTTTAGCCGAAATATTGAAGGGCGCCCCGGCCATTTCCACGGCGGTGCAACCGCTGGATTATTGGAAGCTGCTGGATATGCGATCCTGCGCGCCACTTTGGACGCAGACAATCGGCAACCCATCCTCAAGCCGGTAAATATCACTGTCCAATATCTGAGCGCCGGCAAGCAGAAGCGCACCTATGCGCAGGGGCGGATCACGCGGCTTGGCCGGCGCAATGCCAATGTTACGGTTGAAGCTTGGCAGGATGATCGCAGCCGTCCGATTGCGACGGCGGTGATGAATATTCTGATGGCTGAGCCCAAAACTTAACGCTCTGCAGGAGAGTTAATCGCAACCCCGTCCTCATCCAGGCGGATTTCCAAGGGCACGCCTTCAACTTGCGTCGTCAGCACAGCGCCGTTCTCATCAAAGCCGATTTGTGATCCGTCATTACCAAGTGGAATATTCTCCGGCAGGCTCATCCCATCAGGCAAGTCCAATTGCTCAATCGGACCGGTGGGGCTCGGCTTCTTCTTCGGCGGAGCAGGCGCGCGCGCCTCGGCAATCGCGCCAATCATAAAATCGCGCCATATCCGCGCAGGCAGGCCGCCTCCAGTTACCCCGTCCAGCGGCGAATTGTCGTCATTGCCAACCCATACACCGACCACCAAATCACCGGCATAGCCAACGAACAAAGCATCACGGTTGTTCTGCGTTGTGCCCGTTTTGCCAAAGTTTGCGATACGCAGCATCGCCCCGCGCCCAGTGCCTTCGTTAATGGCCGCGCGCAGCATTGCCTCCATGTCCTCATGCTCGCTGGACGAAAGCGAGGTCTCATCGCTCAGCATCCACTCAAACCAGCCCTGCTCACCTTGAGCAAAGGCATGCGCTTTGATCGGATAGCGATTGGCCGCAACACCGGCATAGGCGCTGGTCAATTCCAGCAAAGTCACGCTCGCACTGCCCAAGGCAAGGCTTGGATCACCCTTGGGCAATTCAGACGTAATGCCCATGGCCCGCGCCTGCGCAATCACGCGCTCGCTTCCCAGATCATTGAACAATCGCACCGTGGCGACATTGCTGGAGGAGGCAAAGGCCTGCTCCAATGTCAGGCTGTCTGAATAGCGCCCGCTGGAATTGCGCGGGCGGTAATTGCCAATGGTAATCTCTGAATTATCAAGCCGATCATCGGCATCAAACCCTGCCTCCAAAGCAGCGGCATAGGTGAACAATTTGAAGGTCGAGCCAGGCTGGCGCTTGGCCTGCGTTGCGCGGTTAAACGGCGATTTTGCATAATTGCGCCCGCCGATCATCGCCACCACCTCGCCGTTAGGACGCATCGCGACCAAGGCCACTTGCGCATTTCCCAATTTCGCGCCTGTCACAATCCGGCTAGCCAAGCGTTGCAATTGCGCATCCAGCGTGGTCGTCATCGTCTGCTTGGCATAGCCATTGTTTGGCATTTGCCGCGCCACGCCCAGCGCCCAATCGGCAAAATATGTGCCCGTCGGCAAAGTCCGTTTGGCCCGCACATCGATCACTGGCGCGCGCATCGCATCCGCCTCTGCTTGCGTGATAAATTCTGCATCCACCATAGAGCCCACCACCAGATCCATACGTTTCTTTGCCAGATCATAATTCTTCGATGGGGCAAGCCGCGATGGTGCTTTGAGCAGGCCCGCAAGCATCGCTGCTTGTTCAGGCAAAAGGTTCTCCGGCTTGCGGTAGAAATAATGCAGAGATGCGGCGCGCAGGCCATATTGATTATCGCCGAAATAGGCGTTGGAAAGATAGCGCTCAAGGATTTCATCTTTGGTCAGCCACGCCTCCATCCAGAACGCGATCAGCGCCTCACGCGCTTTGCGGCTGAGAGTTTGTTCCGGCGTCAAGAATGTGAATTTCGCCAGCTGCTGAGTGATGGTGCTGCCCCCGCCCACACCCGTCCAAGCGGCGCGCGCAATCCCGCGCGGATCGACACCCCAATGCGAATAGAACCGCCGGTCTTCAATCGCCAAAAACGGCTCAATCACATGATCAGGCAAGTCCGCCGCTTTCACCGGAGCCTCAACATTCGCGCCGCTGCGCGCAATCGGGGTTCCGTCGCTCGCCAGCAAAGTAATTTGCGGCGGCACAATCGGCTCTAATGATTTGGACAAGGGCGCGGTAAAAAACAACCAGCCAATGGTGAGGAACAATAGCAGCAGGCAGCCTGCTATCCCGCGGCTGATCCATTTCCATTTGCGCCCGCGCTTACGCGTCTTTTGCGGTTCAGGATCTGCATCGAACCCGCGTTCATAGGGCTCTACCTCAGGTTCATCTTCGAGCTCATCTTCAAGGAAGTCATCATCCTTGCGCCGCCAAAATTGCCAAAAACGGCGCGGCTTCTTAGGCGCTGCTTGCGGATCATTCTCGCGGTCATAGCGATCAAAATCAAAGCGATCATCAAAGTCATCGAGCGCGCTGCCATAGGGGTCTTCGGTCGCAAAATAACCCGCATCGTTTGAACGATTAGAGGCGCGTTCAAAGCCGCGCTCATCATCAGGATCAGGTTTTTGGGGTCGCAGCCACGATAACATGAAGCTGTGTTACACCATTAACACAGCAAGCGCAATCACAGGTTTATGCCGTGTCAGGCCAAATTCGCAATGCTTTCGGGCAAGTCTTGGCCAAACACGCGCTGGTAATATTCGCTCACCAGCATGCGCTCTGCCTCGTCGCATTTGTTGAGGAAGGACAGGCGGAAGGAAAATCCAGCCTCGCCAAATATCTCAGCATTTTGCGCCCAAGTCATGACGGTGCGCGGGCTCATGACAGTAGAAATATCACCATTCACGAACCCTTGGCGGGTTAGATCGGCAACCTTGATCATATTGGCGATCAGTTGGTCGTCCATATCCGGAACCTTGGATTTCACAATCTCAAGCTCAACCGGAGCCTCAAGATAGTTGAGCGCGACCACCACATTCCAGCGGTCCATCTGCGCTTGGTTGATGGCCTGCGTGCCGTGGTACAGACCGCTGGTATCACCGAGCCCAACCGTGTTCGAGGTCGCGAACAGGCGGAAATACGGGTTCGGCGTTATGACCTTATTTTGGTCAAGCAAAGTCAAACGTCCGCTGGACTCCAAAATCCGCTGGATCACAAACATCACATCAGGGCGGCCCGCATCATATTCGTCAAAAGTCAGCGCAACCGGATGTTGCAGCGCCCAAGGCAGCAAGCCCTCTTGAAATTCAGTGACCTGCAAACCGTCGCGAAGCACGATCGCATCGCGGCCAATCAGATCGATCCGGCTGATATGCGCATCCAGATTGATCCGAATGCTGGGCCAGTTAAGGCGGGCGGCCACCTGCTCAATATGCGTTGATTTGCCTGTTCCATGATAGCCCTGCACCATCACGCGGCGATTATGGGCAAAGCCTGCAAGGATCGCCAACGTCGTGTCCGGATCGAACACATAGGATGGGTCAACCTCCGGCACGCGCTCATCAGGCTGGCTGAAAGCGGGCACTTCCCAGTCCACATCAATGCCAAAAACATCGCGGACTTTTACGCTTTTATCAGGTGCGTTCATCACGGTCTCGTCAGAGGAGCCAGAGCTATCGGATTTCATTACAGTTGCCATATGCCACCGGTTAGCGGGCCAAAAGCCTTGCTGCAAGCCGGGTTTGTGCGGTTATTTTGCTAGGGGCGTAAGGTGCGCAAATTGCACGGACTAAATTGGGGGAACGGTTCCACCCAAAGAACCGGCGGTTAAATGCTGAGTTTTGACCCAAATGCGTGCGCCATCAGGGCCAGATTTCGCCTGCGCT
This sequence comes from Altererythrobacter sp., assembly GCA_023299945.1. Lineage (GTDB taxonomy): Bacteria > Pseudomonadota > Alphaproteobacteria > Sphingomonadales > Sphingomonadaceae > Erythrobacter. The sequence goes on from JALZVZ010000125.1 coordinate 4,345, forward strand.
TGCATGCCAGCTGGCAGACGTATCCAATCATGCTGAGCATATGTTTCGCCTTGAAATTCAAGTGCGCCATCGAGGATGAGCAGTTCCGCCCCGCCCGCATCGCCAATGTCGCACGCGGTGCTGGCTTCCCATTGCTGGAGCGCTACCAACTCATCCGCACGGTCTGACAAGATAGCTTGCGAAATACCTTGCACGCCTGCAGCAGGCTCTAACGCCAAGCCATTCATATCGAGCGAAAATTGAGCGCTGTCACTTTCATCAAACTGCCACAATTTCACAAAGATCACGCAGCCATCGTCAGACCTTGGCACATGGTGTGTACCGATCGGATTGCGCACATAAGTGCCCGCTGGATAGTCGCCATGCTCATCCTGAAACACGCCCTCAAGCACGATAAATTCTTCACCGCCAGAATGCATATGCTGAGAGAACGCGCTGCCCGGTGCATAGCGTACAATCGATGTGGCGCGCGCCACTTCGCCGCCAATCCGGTCGAGCATCCGGCGTTCAACCCCTTCCATCGGCGAGGCCAACCATTCAATCGTATTGGTGCAAAGCGCAACGGGCGCGGCAAAATCAGCGTTTACTTTCATGAAGGTAAGATAGGTTGGCAAAGGCGCGATGTTAAGTGGCTCGCCAAGCCCAGCGCTTTGGTCTAATTTCCCGGCGATGACGAATACGGCTGATACCCCCATTGAGAAAATCCGGTTGCGCGTAGTGGACCGAGTGCGCGGCGTGTTCAACGATGCGTCTGCTGGACAAAAACCAGAGCC
>JALZVZ010000126.1 GCA_023299945.1 Altererythrobacter sp.
TTACGCGAAGGCTGCACGGTCCACATCATGCTCATTGCAAAGGTGATCAACGATTGAGGGGTGTAGCTGACCTTCAAAAGCAAGGCCGGCATATTTCCCATCGGTCCACACAACAATACCCAAAGGTGCACGAATGCCATTGATCTTAAGAGTGACGGTTTCGCCCTCTTGAGCAAAACCCATACGGCCGCGCACTTTACAGCCGCCTTCCGACACATCGATCAATTCGACGCAAATTCCACGCGAGCGCAAACGGCCCTCAACCAGGATGTTGAGTTCGCGCCTATTGGAAGAACGTGGTACTTCTGATTCTTGCATTCTCACCATATCCGCAAGTGTTGATGTCTGTGTCCGCCCATCTTCTACCGCCAGTGTCTTACTTATGCGTTAACCGAAAAGCCCGTGGATGAACCAATTTGGCGTGCCGCCGCGCCCATCACCGCCTATCCCTTGGCGGTATATCCAATAGCGGCGTCCTTCAGCATCCTCGACCCGGTAGTAATCTCGCAGGCGGGTCGTGGATTTTTCGCGCCACCATTCAGGCGCAATGCGCTCTGGCCCTTCTGCCTTGACCACTTCGCGCAAACTTCCGCGCCAAGTGAAGCTTTGTGGAAAGCCATCAGAAATAATACAAGCGACAGATATTTTCTCTGATTTATCAAAGAGTTTTAGGGGCTTTTTGTGAATCTGTAGAGCCTCTTGATGGGACGACTGAGCAGTCAAAGGCGGCTGCCAGATTTGCGCGCGTTCAGGCAAATGGCTGGCGTGTGACACTGGCTTGGTCACAGCGCGCTGTCCCAGCTTTACCATTAAGCGGTCGACACAAGCTGCCAGCGATGTGCCTAGGGGGGCAGCCGAAGCATTCTCAGTCGCGGTCTCAATATTATCTTGCGATAGAGCAAGCGACTGGGCCCAACTGGCGCGCAATCGCAGGCTTTCGATCCCAAAACCGGCGTTCACCCCCTCAAGCTTACTGGCAAACAGACGGATGATATGGGCCGGATCGCGCGTTGCAGCGGCCATTTCAAGCGTGCGGACAATCACTTCGCCATCGACCCGCCACAGCCCCAGATCCAGCCTGCGCGCGCCCTCGCCTCGCCCCTCCAGCACACGGGCCATATCCTGCGCCAAATCGCTGAGCACTTGATCTAACAGGTCGCGGTGACGGATCGGCTCCATGAGGCGGCGCTGCACCAGCGGCATATCATGCGGCACGATGGGCAGCAGAGGCTCTGGCACGCGGCCCAGCAACTGATCCATCCGCACCAAGGGGTTGGAAGCTGGCGATTTGCGCCCCTTTGCCCCGCCCCTAAACTGGCGGCGAAACCGGCGTTGGATAGCATCACGGCCACTGTTATCGCGCGTATTTCTGCGTCGGTTCGTATTGGCGCCCTCTACGCTGTTCAGATCGCCCAGACACTTTAGCCCCAAACGCCGCAGCACCGTCAGCACATCGGCATCAAGGCGTAGCGCCGCGACAGGAAGGCCCGATAGGCGCGCGGCCATATCCTCACCAGCGCTCACGATTGCGCTGTTTTTTCCATAATGCGCAAGCGCCCAAGCCGCCCCTGCCGTCGGTGCAATCGCGGCACGCACGGTCATATCACGCGTAGCAAAGCGGCCCTGCACATCATCCAGCAGCCGGTCTTCCCCGCCGAACAAATACGCCACCCCTGTCACATCGACGATCACACCATCGGGCGCATCAACCGTACTCCACGGCCCCCAACGCTGCGCCCACAAAGCCACTTTTTCCAAAGCATCCAAATCACCTGCCGGATCGGCCGGATGCACCGCCAGCTGCGGGCATAGGGTGCGCGCATCGGCCAGCATCATGGCGGCGTTTACGCCTTGGGCTTTTGCTGCGGCGTTTACCGCCTCCACACGGGGGCCATGCGCGGTTTCTGCAATCAGTGCGACCGGTTCAGAATCCGCCCCCTCGCCGCGTTTCAGCCCATTAGAGAGCCGCCAGCGATCGACCGACAGTTGCGCGAGCCATATCGCCATAATCCGGCGCCTTATTGGCCGCTGGGATGCCTGACGCGTTTGCGGCGCGCGGGATGATGAAGGGTGTTTTACTGGAGAACCGTTTTGTAGGTTTACGGATAGTGAGTTCTCCTTTGTCATTATGCAAAATCCATTGTCCAATTGGGTGAGCGCGGGCGCGGAACAGTTCCGCTTCCCATGCAGGTTTTCCCGGCGCCTCTGGATTCCAGCCCGGCGCGGACGAAGGCGCAGCGGATACATTCCAACGCATTCTGGCGGAGGAAAGGTCGGGCTTTGCATCCAGTCTCAATAGATAGAGCCTGCTGCCATGCCTTTGCGCCGTCAGTGTTAATCGGCGAGAGGCGGTGAAATCGAGCTCTCGCGGATTGCCTAAAACCTCGCCCACAACAAAGGCCAAATCGCGGCACCGCACCCCCTCCTCCAGCGCAAACAGAGCATCTTGGGCATTGTCTGCTGCAACATGGATCAGGCGGCGACGCAGTTCTGATGGAAACCCATGTATATAAGGCCGCCCGCCGCGCCGGATTGCATCACGGGTTTGCACCCATAAGATATGGCGTTGATCATCTGCGCAGGTCAGCGGCCCCTTTGCCTCCGCCCTCAGCGCATCACGGGCAAGCGCCAGCGCCAATGCCGCCCCGCTAGCCCCATCACTGCTGGCGAAAATCTCATTGTGACAGGGATGCTGGCCTGCATCGGGCAGGCCCGGACGCCATTTGCGGGAATCGCGCACATCCCCGCCCGCAAGTGACGTCATGGCGCCAATAGGGCGCGAGAGGGAATGGGCGGAACGACTCATGTGTTCCGCTTATGTTCTAATTTATGAGAGCGCGCAATACGTTCTTCAACAGATCAGCTATGGGCTTAGCCAAACAGGCCAACGAGAAGGATCACGCTAAGCACGATCGGACATACGAAACGCACCAAAACGCGCCATATCTGATGCAACAAACCATCCAGTCCGTTCTCATCATCGATCAATTTCGCATCGGCAATCCAACCAACAAAAATACAGGTCAGGATCGCGCCAATGGGCATGAAGAGCTTTGCGGTCAAAGTGTCCAAAACATTGAAAACGTCCTGCCCTTTGAAAAGTCCAAGCTCTGACACACCAGCAACAGGCTGTGCCCAGAACCACGCAGCAGAGGCACCCAAAACCGCAGCACCCAACCCGACGATGATCGTAGCGACCGGCCTCGCAAGGCTAAACTTATCCTTCATATAGGCGGTCGGAGCCTCCAGCAGAGAGACCGAACTGGTCAATGCGGCAAAGAACACCATGGTAAAGAAAAGCAGCCCGATCAGCGAGCCCACAGGCATCGCTTGGAACGCAATCGGCAACGATTCAAACATCAGGCCCGGCCCTGAATTGGCGGCCAATCCTGCAGCAAACACAATCGGGAAAATCGCCAGACCGGCTAACAAAGCAACGCCTGTATCAGCGCCAGCAATAATGCCCGATGTCTTGCCCAGATTGGTTTCGCGGCTGGCA
>JALZVZ010000127.1 GCA_023299945.1 Altererythrobacter sp.
CATGGTGTTGTCCTCTTCTTCCTCTTCCTCTCGTTTGGAAGAACCCTCTTCGCCGTCTTCATCGTCCTCACCATCTTCCTTGTGATCTTCGACCTCGTCGTCATCACGGATAGTTGGCCCAGCGGTTTCTTCCGAAATCTCGCCATCGTCGTCTTCATTTTCTTCCTCCATTTTGTCAGCTGGAGGTTCTTTGGAAAGCATCGCATCCAAATCGAGAATTTCGCGCAATTGCATTTCTTCTGCGTTCAGCGCTTCTGACCATTGAATGATCGCGTGGAAAGTGATCGGGCTTTGGCACAGGCCGATGATCATTGTGTCGCGGCCAGCTTCGATACGCTTGGCAATCGCGATCTCGCCTTCACGGCTGAGCAATTCCACCGCGCCCATTTCGCGCAGATACATACGCACAGGATCGTCAGTGCGTTCGCCCGTACCGGTCTTTTTGGCAGCGGCAGGCGCTTTTTTTGCGTCCTTTTTATCCGCTGCAACAGACATTTCTTCGACCTCGGCTTCTTGCTCAGCCTCAGCCTCAGCCTCTTCATCGTTTTCGACGATTTGGACGCCCATTTCCGACAAAGCCGTCTGGATGTCTTCGATCTGATCGGACCCCATATCGTCGGGCAAAGCAGCGTTCAGCTCGTCATAGGTGACATAGCCTTTCTTCTTCGCCTTAGTGATCAGCTTCTTGATCGATGCCTCATTGAGGTCGATCAGTGGAGCATCATCCTTGTCAGGAGTTTTCGCGTTAGTGGCCATAATAGTCAATTCAGTCCATTTTCCAAATCGCCCACCGGATCGCTGTCCGAAGGCGGTATGTCATCATTGGCAGCCGCCGCGCCGGCTGCCTTGCGTCGCCCAAATTGCTTGAGGCGCTCGTTTAATTCCTTGAGCCGTTCGCGCAAGCGTGCTTGCTCTGCCATTGATCCTTCAGGGTCGGCGTCAAACCGCAAAGTGGCCGCCAACATGGCAGCCTCCAGCGCAGGTTTTTCAACCAGCAACGAAACAGCTTCGGCCAGTTCCTCGCGCGCATCTACCGGATTTGTGCCTTCTCGGAGGAAGGCGAAGCGGTTTTGAGCCGGTGGGGCGGGAAGGCCGTGTTCAACCGATATGGCGTCATTTTCTGCCGAATCAAGCGTTTCTGCCAATTCAAAGAGAGTTTCCACCATTTCGGTGGCTTTTGGGTCATATTGAGCAAGCCTGCCTAATGCCTCTGTATGGCGCCTGATCTCAGCAGGAAAACGCAGCAATCCGGCGATGACTGCGCGGGTGAATGTGTCGCGAGCACCTCCAGAGATGGCGCGCTGCAGTTGGGCAGCAGCATCACTGGAAAGGCGTTTAGGCGCGGCGTTCCATTGTTTTTGCCCTCGGTTGAAATTGCTTGGGTTATGATTGCGCGGCTGAAATTCGCGCTTGGGAAAGGCAAAATCGGAGAAACGCTCCGACAATTCGCGCCGATAAAGCGCGCGAATGTCCTGATCTTCGATATTGTCGCAGTGCCTCAGCAGGCGGGCTTTCAGTCCCGCTTTATCCTCTGGTGTATTGAGCGATTGTGCAGCGCGTTCCACCTGCCATATCATATCGAGCAGGCTGGCCGGATTGTTTAGCAAAGCCTCCATCGCGCCAGCACCTTGTTCCTTGATCAGATCATCGGGATCTTTTCCGGTAGGGAGGCGAACAATGCTGAGCGAATAGCCAGGTCGCAGCATCGGAAGGGCACGTTCTATTGCCCGCATCGCCGCGCGCTGCCCCGCAGCATCACCATCAAAGCACAGCACTGGCACCTCAACCATGCGCCACAACATTTCCAACTGTGTTTCGGTCAGGGCCGTTCCAAGAGGAGCCACCGCATCATCGAACCCTGCATTGGCAAGCGCGATGACATCCATATAGCCTTCGACGACGACAATACGGTCGGTCTTGCGAGATGCGGGGGATGCGCGGTGGAGATTGTAAAGCGTGCGGCCTTTGTCAAACAAAGGCGTGTCGGGCGAATTGAGGTATTTCGCGACGCCGTCGAGCTTCTCTAAGATGCGTCCGCCAAAGGCGATAACCCGTCCGCGGGCATCTTGGATAGGCAGCATCAACCGTCCGCGGAACCGGTCATAAGGCGCTTTGCCATCGACCTGAATATGCAGACCGCCTTCGACCAGCATCGCAGGCTCGAACTCGCCCAGCGCGCCTTTTAACGCTGTCTTGCTATCGGGTGCATAACCAAAGCCGAACTCTTCGCACACAGCCCGCGAAAACCCGCGTGCCTTCAAATAGTCGAGCGCTTGCCGTCCATCATCGCTGAATAGGTTCTTGGTGAAAGAGACCTGCGCCGCCTCCATCACATCCACTAGCCCAGCGCGTTTCTCCGCCTTTTTGGCTGCCACGGGGTCGGGCGCGGGAACTTCCATGCCGGCACCGCTAGCGAGTTCCTTCACCGCATCCATAAAACCAAGACCGCGTTGGTCAGTCATCCAGCGGATGACATCACCATGCGCACCGCAGCCAAAGCAATGGTAGAAACCCTTTTGATCATTGACCGTAAAGCTCGGCGATTTCTCATTGTGGAACGGGCAGCAGGCTTTCCACTCACGCCCAGCCTTTTGCAGCTTGGTCGTGCGCATGATGATAGACGATAAGGTCACGCGCGCGCGCAATTCGTCCAGCCATTGCGGTGAAAGTGCCATATGGCCTTATCGCGCCTTATATGCGCGTAAGTCGAGAGGTGGGAGGATAAGCTGCGCAAACCTCCACAGACTTACCCCCAAAAATGCGCGCAATATTGCTTAGGTCAGCGCTGCTTTGACCAATCCGCTGGCCAAACCCATGTCGAGTTCGTTGCCATGCTTAGCTTTCAACTGACCCATGACTTTGCCCATATCCTTGATCGATTCGGCGCCCACATCGGCCTTGATAGCCTCAATAGCAGCTTTGGTTGCGGCCTCATCCATCATTTGCGGCAGGAATTCTTCGATGATCACCAACTCGGCGCTTTCCGCCGCGGCCAATTCTTCGCGCCCGCCATCATTATACATGGCAATCGATTCGCGGCGCTGTTTTGCCATCTTAAGCAAGACCTGCGTGACCAGCTCATCATCCTCTGGCGCTTCCTTAGACGATGTGCGCAGCTCAATGTCCTTATCCTTAATCTTCGCAGATATCTGGCGGAGCGTCGCGGTGCGCTCTTTTTCTTTCGCTTTCATCGCAGTGATGGTGGCAGATTTAATGTCGTCGCGGATCATGGCGGTTCTTTCTTGTGGAACAAACGTGTTGAAGCGGGCTTTAGCCCAAAATACAGGCCCGAGATAGGTTGACGTCGGGGCAAGGCAAGCTTAGCGCCCATCTCTTAGCGACATCGTCAGAAAACACTAGCAATCGGAGCGCCCAATGGCCGACCCCGCATCCACTCCTGCGCAACCCAAAGATGCGACAGGAGTCTGCGTTTTGGCCGATGGCACGGTGATCTGGGGCAGGGGCTTTGGAGCCAGTGGCAATGCAGTGGGCGAAGTGTGCTTCAATACTTCGATCACAGGCTATCAGGAGATCATGACCGATCCCAGCTATGCCGCGCAAATCGTCACCTTCACATTCCCGCATATCGGCAATGTCGGCACCAATGACGAGGATTTGGAAAGCGGCGTAGAAGCAGCGGTTGGCTGCATCACCCGCGAAGACGTGACTGCGCCGAGCAATTTCCGCAGCACTCAGCATTTTGCAGAATGGATGGCAGCAAACGGCAAGATCGGCCTGTCCGGCGTCGATACCCGCGCTTTGACGCGCCGTATCCGTGCAACGGGCGCGCCCAATGCTGTTATTGCGCATTCGCCCTCGGGTGATTTTGATATCGACGCTTTGCTGAAGCGGGCGCAGGAATGGGCCGGTTTGGAAGGGATGGACCTTGCCAAGCGTGTCACTCGCTCTGAAACGCAGGAATGGGGACAAGGCGATACAGCCGGCGGCGCATGGACTTTGGGCAAGGGATATGCGCGGGCAAACAAGGATGCCAAGCCGCATGTGGTCGCGCTGGATTTTGGCGCGAAGGACAATATCTTCCGCAATCTGGTGAAGGCCGGTGCGCGGGTAACTGTGCTACCTGCCAAGACTTCGCTTGATGAAATTATGGCGCATAAGCCTGATGGCGTGTTTCTCTCCAATGGCCCCGGCGATCCGGCGGCAACGGGCGAATATGCCGTTCCTGTTATCAAAGCCTTGCTCGATGCAGATATGCCGCTATTCGGAATTTGTTTGGGACATCAGATGCTTGCACTGGCTGCAGGCGCGAAAACGATCAAGATGCACCAAGGCCATAGGGGCGCAAATCACCCTGTTCAGCGGGTCGAGGCCAACCGAGGCCAAACGGGAGATCTCGTGGAGATCACCAGCATGAACCACGGTTTTGCAGTAGATGGCGCGACATTACCGGCAGGTGTTTTGGAAACGCATAAGAGCCTTTTCGATGGCTCCAATTGCGGGATTGCGATTGAAGGCAAAAACGCATTTAGCGTGCAATATCACCCAGAAGCATCGCCGGGCCCAATGGACAGTTTCTATCTGTTTGAGAAATTCGTTGGGGGTTTGTCATGAAGTGGGGTGCAGTCTCAGCTACAGCGCTCGCATTGAGCGGGTGTGGAATAAGCGAACCCCTTACTTCTCAGCAATGCGAGAAGCAGTTTTTACCTGAAGGCTTTGACATCGACGACTATGCCAACGTTCAGCAACTAAGCCCTTCTTACACATACAACATTGCTGATGTTCAAGGCGAAGAATTGAAAAAATTTATAACTTTCGATGAGGGCGAGGGGCCAACAACGGGAACAGTAGCCACTGGATCAAGCGGCCAAGCATTGAATAAGTTTCTTGCGCAAGAAGTCACCAAATCTGGCGCCCTCTTTATGTCGGAAGACGGGAGTTATTTTCGGATATTAGGGCCAGCTGGAACACGCGCGGAAACGATACGTTTTGGATGCAATAATGGGCCGGAAGGCGCGCCGCTAACAGCGATTGCATGGGAAAATACGTCAAATACGGAAGTTACCGAATAATGCCCAAACGTACTGACATATCCTCCATCCTCGTCATCGGCGCAGGGCCCATTATCATCGGGCAGGCCTGCGAATTTGACTATTCCGGAACCCAAGCGATCAAGGCGCTGAAGGAGGAGGGCTACCGCGTCATTCTCGTCAATTCCAATCCCGCCACGATCATGACCGATCCGGAATTTGC
>JALZVZ010000128.1 GCA_023299945.1 Altererythrobacter sp.
CCATTGCCAGAGCACGCGCCCGCCGCGATGTTTTTGGATGGGAAGACGGTGATGTCGTGGCATTCATCGGTGGGCCGCGTGTCTTGCGCGCCCTCCTCGCTTTCGCCGCCAGTCCACAGTCCGGCAATTGTGCCCTTGGCTGGATCAGCAAAGACGCGAGGGCTTTTGACGATGCGCGATTTCGATGGGTCCGCCAGCGGTATTTCGATCACATCAATACTGAACAAGGCCGTGCGCGGGTCGCCGGCAATATCGCCAATACAACCAGCCAATTCCTCCTCATCACGGACGCGCGAAGTGCCCGAATTATAGACCACGATGCGTGTGTCATCTGCGCTGACGATGGAATGGGTGTGGCTGCCGCGGCAGGTTTGGACAAGGCCCACTTGGCGCGGGCTAGTGAGGTCGGATATGTCAAAGATGCGAATGCCGCGGAAACGGTCTGTGCTCACGTCGCCGGTGGTTCCCTGCAAGCCGCAATCCAGCCGCCCGCGTGTCTGCTCAACGCTCATAATCAGAATATCGCCAACGACCGAAACGTCGCCTTGCCCGCCAGGGCAAACAATAGAGCTGACAAGCGCCGGTACGCCGTCATCACCCAGCTTATAAATATTATACCCGTGGTAATTGCCCGCCACCATAATGTCGTCAAAGAACGCCATATCGGTATTGGCAAAATCGAGCAGCGGAGAGCGTTCAGCAAATTCGGTTAGGCTGTCTTCTTCGCCGCGAAGGGGGCTGGCTGCGTCATCGGATTTGACGGGATCAGCGGCGGCGGCTGAACTGCCTTTCTTACCCGTCATTTGGTCAAGCATTGAACCAACCGCCTGGCCTAGAACCTCACCCGCACCAGCAGTCTTTTTATCGCCCTTCTTGTCCTCGTCCTTTGGCACAGCTGGGCGCAAATCAGCCGGATTGGCCGGATCGAAAAAGCCCGCTGGTTTGGGCAGGCTGACCACTTTGCGCAGGTTCAAAATCGCCTCACCTGCGTCCGCAAAACCGGCCTTTAGAGTCGCGCGCGGATCGCTTGAAAGCTGCGCGAGGATCGCATTCATCTGCTCAATTTCTTTGGTCTGATCATTGTCGACATCATTGGTGAATTTGAACAATATCGGATCGGCTGCACTGCCCGGGGCCTCGATCAGATCTTCGACCATATCAATCGCGCCTTCATGATGGGCGATCATGAGGGTGAGGAAAAGCCGGTCAAATTCCACGCCTTTTAGCGTAGCAAGTTTGGCCATATCTTCTGCGCTGGCCATGCCGCCCATGCTGCTGTGCAAGCTTGCCCATTCGCCGCCGCCATGACCAGAATGCCCCATTTTCGAATGGTCCATCTTGGAATGATCCATTTTCGTATCATCAGCCAAGGGCGCTTTTTCGCCGCGCTCTTTCAACCAATTCTGCATGAATTTGATTTCATCGGCCTGACCCGCTTCGATCCGTCCAGCAATCGTCACAATCTCTTTGCGATTGGTGCGCTCTTTCACCAAGACCGCCATATCCACCGCTTGTTGGTGATGCAGGATCATGCCTTGCATAAACGTCACATCGGCGGGCGAATGGCTGGTGCCTGCAAGCTTAGTCGCTTCTTCTGCAGTCAAAACACGGCCATCGCTGCCGGGTGCACCGGGCTGAACAATCGGAGCGGATTGCGCGGCGAGAACACTTGCCGAAGCCAGCAAGGATGCGCCCATAGTCAGACGGGCAGCAAAAGCGATTTTGGTGGTCATGCAGATGTTCCTTGGAAGGTGGGCAACTATTGGGAGGTCTAGCGTAATTTTGTGACTATGAAAACTCACCCTTACGCGGGCCAAGATAGCCAAACAAATAAGCGGCAACCTTGCGCATTTGAATTTCCTCAGCGCCCTCTGTGATGCGGTAGCGGCGGTGGTGACGGTAAATATGCTCGAACGGCTTGTGACGTGAATAGCCTATGCCGCCATGCGTTTGCATCGCGCGATCCGCCGCCTCGCAGACAAGCCTGTTCGCCCAATAATTGCACATGGATACCTTGTCAGAGATGGTTTTCTCAATCTCTTTGTGCGGCATATTGTCCATCTGCCACGCTGTTTTATAGATAAACATCCGCAGCATTTCGCATTGCGTCGCCAGCTCCACCAGCGGGAATTGGATCGCTTGGTTTTTCGCCAATTCCTCGCCGAAGGGCTTGCGTGCGCGGGCGTATTTGACGCTTTCCTCAATGCAATATGTTGCCGCTCCCAGCGAGCTGGCCGCTTGGCGAATGCGGTTTTGATGGACGAAACTTTGCGCCAGAGCGAGGCCGCGCCCTTCCTCGCCAAGGATCGCGCTTTCAGGCACCCATACATCCGTAATCGAGAGGCGCGGGTGATCGGTGGGCATGTTGAACGTCCACATCCATTCCTCAATTTTGAGGCCCGCCGTTGGGTTCGGGACGAGGAAACAGGTGATGCCTTTGGCGGCCCCCGCCTCGCCCGATGTCCGCGCGAACACCGCGCAATGCGTTGCCTTGTGCATGCCGGTGATCCACATTTTCTCGCCATCAATGCGGTAGCCATCCACG
>JALZVZ010000129.1 GCA_023299945.1 Altererythrobacter sp.
CATGCGCGTCGTCTCTGGCATTCAGCCCACCGGAAATCTGCACCTTGGCAATTACCTTGGCGCGATCCGCAATTGGGTGCGCATGCAGGATGAAATGGATGCAGGCAGCGAATGTCTGTTTTTCCTTGCTGATCTGCACGCGATTTCCATGCCGCATAATCCAGCAGAACTGGCCGCTGGCACGTTGGAAATGACCGCAGCTTTGGTCGCGTGCGGGATTGATCCAGACAAATCGATCTTGTTCAACCAGGCCCAAGTCCCCGCCCATGCAGAGCTGCAATGGCTACTGAGCGGCACGGCACGGATGGGCTGGCTCAATCGAATGACGCAGTTCAAGGATAAGGCTGGCAAAAACCGCGAGGGATCATCAATCGCGCTGTATACTTACCCCGTTCTGCAAGCCGCTGACGTATTGCTGTATCAAGCGACCCATGTACCCGTGGGCGAGGATCAGAAGCAGCATTTGGAACTGGCCCGCGACATTGCCGAAAAATTCAACCGAGACTTCGCATCAGACGAAGCGCCGGTTTTCACCCTGCCCGAACCGATTGTTCCGCCAGAAGCTGCGCGGATCATGAGCTTGCGCAATGGCAGCGCGAAAATGAGCAAAAGCGATCCATCAGAGGCGAGCCGAATTAATCTGTCTGATGATGCCGACACCATTATGAAGAAGGTGAAGAAGGCGAAATCGGATTCTGGCGAGCTGCCGGACAACAAAGCCGATCTGGAAGGCCGCGCAGAAGCGCTGAACCTCGTGACCATCTATGCCGCTCTCAAAGGCTGCGATGCCGATGCTGTATTAGCGGATTATGGTGGGCAAGGTTTCGGCGCGTTCAAACCCGCGCTGGGCGAATTGCTGGTGGAAACACTCGCGCCAATTTCTGCACGCTTTGTTGAGCTGAAGGAGGACCGCGAATCACTGGATGCGATTCTGGCGCGCGGAGCCGCCAAAGCACGCGAGCGCGGCAGTGCCACTTTGAGTGCAATATATAGCGCATTGGGTTTGGTGCGCGGTTAAACTGCTGTAAATACGAGATTGCCTGGAATTTGTTGCATTCAAAGGCTGTTCAGGCGCTTGTCTCTAACAACGGCAGGCGCGATGCCTTTTTGGTGTTTTGCAAAGCTTCAGGCTAAGACGTTGATGGAGGATCAGCGTTTGGGGATAGTCTGACAAACTGAGACCCGACCAAAAGAGGATCGTCATGATGAAACCCAATTTTAGCCTCACGGCACGCACAGCAAAGCTCGCCAGTGTCCCTATCCTGCTCGCAAGCCTTGCGGCTTGTGCCACACCTTTCAAAGCGGACGTATCGCGCTTTGAGGCTCAATTGCCAGCCCCTCAGGGTGAGAGCTTTGCGGTTATTGCAGAAGATCCCAAACTGGCTGGAGGTCTGGAGTTTGCGCAATATGCAAAATCTGTCGAAGCGCAGATGACGCGCATTGGCTATTCACCGGCTACGCCCGAAACAGCCAGCTTGCTGGTGCGGTTCGATTACGGCGTCGATAAGGGCCGCGAGACAATCCGTTCAAGCGGTGGTTTTTCCAATTCGTATTTCTCTTCGTACCGGTCCTTCGGCCGTCGCGGATTTGGTCGTCGCGGATTTGGCCGTCGCGGATTTGGTTTTCGTAACAGTTTCGCTTTCGGCTTCCATGACCCGTTTCTTGGTGGGCATGACGTTCGCAGCGTCACTGTGTTCACCAGCGGCATTGATATGAAGATTGACCGCAGCGCCACGGGTGAACGTCTGTTCGAAGGCAAAGCAGAAGCCATCTCAACCTCAAACCGCTTGCCCTATCTGGTGCCCAATTTGGTCGAAGCCATGTTTGTCGACTTCCCGGGCGACGGCACAGGCGAAACTTTGCGGATAACAATTAAGCCAGAAGAAACGAAGGTTCGCCGCGTAAATTAATACGCCATTTGAACTGACTGAGTTTTCTTGGGCGGATAAATAAGGGCGGTGTCCGTAATGCGGGCGCCGCCCATTTTGTTTGACATCAAACCAAACTTAAAGCGCTTTGTGTCCGCCAGTGGAACCAAAGCCGCCCGCGCCGCGCGCCGTTGCGTCCAGTTCGTCAACTTCAACCCATGCCCCTTGCGTCACCGCAGCCACAACCAGCTGCGCCACGCGGTCACCGCGCGCGATGGCGAAATCTTCTGATCCATGATTAATCAAAAGCACTTTCAACTCGCCGCGATAGTCGCTGTCGATTGTGCCCGGTGTGTTAGGCACAGTAATGCCGTGCTTGAAAGCAAGGCCAGAACGCGGACGCACTTGGATTTCATACCCTTGCGGGATCGCAACGCTCAGCCCAGTGACAACCGCATGGCGCGCGCCCGGGGCAATCGTGACATCCTCCGCCGACACAATATCCATGCCCGCTGCACCATCTGTGGCATAATGCGGCAGGTCCAACCCTTGCCCATGGGCAAGGCGTTTTACCTCAACCGCGATCTTGTCCGTCATCTTAAAACTTGTCCTCTAACGCTTGCGCCATGCGCTCAACCAAAGCGATTGCTACATCAAGCTTAGGCATTTCATCCAAGCTCTCCACGCCGCTTTCTGAAATAATGTGCACCTGATTATGGCCGCCGCCCATGACATCTCCGGAAACATCATTGGCCACGATCCAATCGGTGCCTTTGCGCTTGCGTTTAGCAGCGGCGTATTCGAGCACTTTCTCGGTTTCAGCGGCAAAGCCGACGAGCAGCGCGGGGCGTTGGCCTGAACCTGATAGATTGGCGAGAATATCGGGGTTCTCTGTCAACATGAGAGCCGGCGGTGCAGAGCCTCGCTTCTTCATCTTCTCGGTCACAAATTCCTTCGGTTTCCAATCGGCCACCGCTGCCACCATGACTGCAATATCTGCTGGCAGAGAGGCGCGCACAGCGGCCTGCATTTGCTCTGCGCTTTCCACATCGATCCGGTCGACGCCTGCGGGCGTTTGGAGCCACACAGGGCCAGCAACCAAAGTAACGCGCGCGCCCATCGCCGCAGCCGCAGCCGCGATTGAAAAGCCCTGACGACCAGAGGAACGATTGCCAATATAGC
The DNA here is from genome assembly GCA_023299945.1 of Altererythrobacter sp. Taxonomy (GTDB): domain Bacteria; phylum Pseudomonadota; class Alphaproteobacteria; order Sphingomonadales; family Sphingomonadaceae; genus Erythrobacter. The sequence goes on from JALZVZ010000129.1 coordinate 3,051, forward strand.
GCACCGGATCAATCGCTTCCCATGTTGGGCCTGCGGTAATAAGCATGTGTTTGCCAGCCAGCGGTTGAATACCCTCAGGCATTACAATCGCCTCGCCGCCGGTCACATCTTCCAATGCCTCGGCAACACGAACGGGCTGATTATCGCCAACGATGGGCTCGGGCGCGGGGGCCTCATCACGCATTTCATGATTGATCGCTTCGGGGTCGGTGGGCGGCGCTGCACCGGCGCTGCCTTTGCTGGCCAGCAATGGGCCATTTGATACAGGAGCGGGCGCATCGTCCAACGGCGCATCATCGGGCGCTTGCTCGCGCTCTTCTAAATACTGCGTTTCGACCTCTTCTGCTGAACGTTTCGGCGTAGAACGCGGGATAATCGCGGATAGCAGACCGCCCCAACCACTGCCGCTAGTTGGCTCCACTTCTGGTTCAGGCTCCAGCGCCTCGACCAAATCATCGGATGAAAGGCTATCAGACGCCGCCTCTTCAAATTGCGCCGCCGGCTGGTGGTCCAGCCCCAATTGCCCTGCAATAGCCGCCCAAATGGCGTCTGGTTCGGGCAAGCGGCCATAGCCAAACTCGCCGCAAGCCATTGCGCCCTCATCTGGATGCAAAACCTCCACGCCCGCTGCGCGCAAACTCTCGACATTGCGCTGCGTTGCGGCATGTTCCCACATGCGCACATTCATGGCCGGTACGACCATAACTGGTTTGTCGGTGGCCAAGATCAAAGTGGTCGCCAGATCATCGGCAATTCCCGCTGCCATTTTCGCCATCAGATCGGCAGTGGCTGGGCATACAACAACCAAATCCGCCTCCCGGCTCAGTTGGATATGCCCCATCTCAGCTTCGTTTTTTAGGTCGAACAAATTGGTGTAGACTTCGTTTTCGCTGAGCGCGGCCAGAGTCATTGGGGTTACAAATTGCTGCCCGCCCTTGGTGAGAACGCAGGTGACATCGCCCCCGATCCCGTTGGCACCTTTTCGGATCAAGCGAACAAGCTCGCACGACTTATAGGCCGCGATCCCGCCGCCCACGATCAGCTGGATACGAAACTTTGACATAGCCCTAGGAAAACTCCTGACTTGCCGCGCCATGCGCAGCCTCTTATTTCGGCGTCTTACCGCGCTTATTAGCGTGATACTACCCCGTGCGCATCATGACAAAAATCGCTAGACCTGCGGGGGTTGCAACAATATGATTGGATCTGGTTAAGGGAGCTGGCAAAAGTGGGGCTTCCCATACTCGCTTTGTGCAGCCAAATGGACGTCAACGCGGGAACCGACCTCGTAGTTTAGCGTACAAATCAAGAATGATATTCGATATGGAGAACTCTTCAATGAAAAAGACAACCAATGTAATGATTGCCCTGATGGCATCGGTTAGCCTTGCAGCCTGTTCACAAGCAGATGCACCCGCCGAAGAAGCCGAAGCGACCACAGAAGCGGTTGCATGGGGTTACGGCGAAGAAGACGGCCCGGCAAAATGGGGCGATCTGGATGACAAATATGTAGCCTGCAAAGTTGGCATGGAGCAATCACCGATTGATCTGCCAGCCGCCAGCGAAGCAAACCTGATCACTGTCACAACCAATTACGCCGCAACCGAGGCGAAAATTGAAGACAAAGGCAAAACGATCCAAGCCGATTTTGCCGAAGGCATGACCCTGACATCGGGCGATACAGAATATGGCCTCGTGCAGGTTCACATGCACACACCGTCTGAAAACACTGTCACTGGTAAAGCATTCCCGCTGACTGCGCATTTCGTGCATGCCAGCGCCGAGGGTGCTTATGCAGTTCTGGGCATTATGTTTGAAGAAGGCGAAGCAAACCCAGCCATCCAAACGGTGCTCGACAATGTTGGCGGTTCAGCTGAAATGGACATCGCAGCGATGCTTCCGGCTGAACTCAACGCTTACAACTTCCCTGGCTCACTTACCACGCCGCCTTGCACAGAAGGTGTAAACTGGCACGTCGTATCGGCGCCAGTAACGGCAAGCGCAGAGCAAATTGCTGCTCTGACAGAAGCGATGGGCAACAATGCCCGTCCGGTTCAGCC